>NZ_JBHVAL010000013.1:0-6792 GCF_042667405.1 Paenarthrobacter sp. NPDC057355
ACCGGAAATAACGGCAAGAACATGGCTGCACAAAATTCGAAACCAGCTGAAAACCAGCCCACCACACACGGGGGTGCATGACAGAACTGGCATAATTCAACCAATCAAAAAACAATCGGTATCAACAAACTTGGCACACTATTGAGTTCTCAAACAACAGACACTACCGGCACCACCACCAACCCCACAGGGCCACTGGATCGCTCCGAAGCAACTTTTCAAACTTACCCGAACCAGCCGCTCAAAGCAAACCAAACCCCGGGCCTCCCCAACCAACCAGAAGCACACAAAAGCACCACCGGAACCGGTAATTTGAAGGGAGTCGGTCGCCATGATTCCGCATCAGCGGCGGCGACTCGAATAACTTTACACGCGCCCCACCCCCACACCAAATCCACCCAAACCCCACCCAAAAACCCCGCAAACACAAGGCAAACCCCGCCAAAACAGCGGACGAAACACCCAAAACACCCAAAAACCCACCCCGTGAAGCCCATCACACACCAACCCAACCAACCCAACCACCGCCGTCGAACACCCACCGAGCGAGCGAACCCACCAAACCCCGGGAACATGCACGAGCGAACCCACCAAACCCCGGGAACATGAGCGAGCGACCAGCCCAAACCCCGGGAACGTGAGCGAGGGTCCTTAAACACAAAAAGGGCCGGCAACCATAACGGTTGCCGGCCCCTTCAGGGCTTCACATCAGGGTGTCCTAGGCGGAAACCTCGATGGTGGCCAGGTTCTTCTTGCCCCTGCGGAGGAGCAAATAGCGGCCGTGAAGCAGCTGGTCCTGATCGATGACGGTGTCGGGGTCTGAAATCTTGGCGTTGTTCACGTAGGCACCACCTTCGCCAACGGTGCGGCGTGCGGCGGACTTGCTGTCGGAAAGACCCGAGGCGACGAGGAGGTCGATGATGCCCAACGAATCGCTGCCGATCTTCGCGGACGGAAGCTCTGCAGTGGCTGCGGCGAGCGTCGGCTCATCGAGCACGGACAGGTCACCGTTACCGAAGACAGCCGCGGAGGCAGCAATCACCTTCTCGGTTGCCTCGACTCCGTGGACCAGCGAGGTCACTTCGTACGCAAGCTTCTTCTGGCCTTCACGGGCAAACGGGCGCTCAGCCACGGACTCCCCCAAAGCTTCGATCTCGGCACGGGAAAGGAACGTGAACACCTTGAGCCGGTCCACCACGTCAGCATCGGCCGTGTTCAACCAGAACTGGTAGAACGTGTACGGGCTGCACATTTCCGGGTCCAACCAGATGGCGTTGCCCTCGGACTTGCCGAACTTGGTGCCGTCGGAGTTGGTGATCAGCGGCGTTCCCAGGGCATGAACGCTCTTGCCCTCCACCTTGCGGATGAGCTCGGTTCCGCTGGTGAGGTTGCCCCACTGGTCCGAACCGCCGGTCTGCAGCGCACAACCGTAGTCGCGGAAAAGCTGAAGGTAGTCCATACCTTGCAGGATCTGGTAGCTGAACTCGGTGTAGCTGATGCCCTCGTCCGAGTTCAGGCGCGAAGCCACGGCATCCTTGCGCAACATGGTGCCCACGCGGAAGTGCTTACCGATCTCCCGGAGGAAGTCGATGGCGCTCAGCGGAGCAGTCCAGTCAAGGTTGTTCACCATGCGCGCTGCGTTGTCGCCCTCAAAGCTGAGGAAGCGACGCACCTGGCCCTGCAGGTAGCCCACCCACTCCGTCACGGTTTCCTTGGTGTTCAAGGTGCGTTCCGCCGTCGGACGCGGGTCGCCAATGAGGCCGGTGGAGCCGCCCACCAAGCCGAGTGGCTTGTGGCCGGCTAACTGGAGGCGACGCATCAGCAACAACTGCACGAGGTTGCCCAGGTGCAGCGACGGCGCAGTGGGATCGAAGCCACAGTAATACGTGATCGGGTCCGCGGCGAGCAGTTTTTCCAGTTCAGTTTCATCAGTGGAAACGTGGACCAGGCCGCGCCATTTGAGCTCCTGCCAGATGTTGGCAAAGGCTGGATCGTTGTGCTGGGACTCGATGTTGTTTACGTGTGACACGAGATCTAAGTTAGCAGGGTTGCGGGTGCCGGTTTGCCTAGCGCTCGATGCCGGCTGGCACGGGTGCCCCCGCAATGAGGCGCAGCCGCTGCGTGGCACGCGTCATCGCAACGTAGAGGTCGCCTACCTTGCCGTGCTCGTGGTTGAGCATGGCAGCCGGTTCCAGGACTACAACGCCGTCGAATTCCAGCCCCTTCGCTTCCTTGGGACTGATCACCACGATGTCCTGCTCATAGCTGCCTGCACCGGCGCCGATACGGTGTCCGTAGACCTCCTTGAGCGCGGTGGTTGCCTGGGGCAGCAAGGGACCGTCGGCAATGACGGCCAGCAGGCCGCCGTCGATCGCTTCCAGTTCTTCCGGCAGGACTTCAACCAGGCGCTGCACTATGCCCTCAGCGTCCACGCGGTCGATGATCGGCGACCATTTGCCCTCACGCACGGCCTTCGGTGCCGAGACCACGAGCCCTGCCCGGTTGGCCATGCGGACTGCGGCCTCAGCAATCTGGCTGGGCGTGCGGTAGTTGACCGTCAGCTCCTCCAGCGTCCAGCGGTCACCGAACGACGGCGCCAGCGCGCTTTGCCACGAATTGGCACCAGCTGCTGCACTCGTTTGCGCGATGTCGCCGACGATGGTGAAGGACTTCAGCGGGCAGCGGCGCACCAGGAGCCGCCACTGCATGGGCGAAAGTTCCTGGGCCTCGTCAACCACGATGTGTCCGAATGCCCACGACCGGTCGCTCGTGGCGCGCTCGGCGGCCGTGAGGCGGCTTTCGCGCTCCTGGTTCTGTTCTGCGAGTTCTTCGGCCGTGACCAAGACATCGACGCCCATGGAAGCCATGTTGACCAGGGTCTGCTTGGCGTTGGCGAGGTCGCGCGCCCGGTCAGCTTCCTGCTGGGCAAGTCCCCTGCCGGCTGCCGGATCCAGCTCACCGAGGAGCTCGGCGGCCTCGTCCAGCAGCGGAACGTCCGCCTCGGTCCAGGGCGCGTCAACAGGCCGCTGGAGCAACGAACGCTGTTCCGGAGTCAGGTGCGGCGTGCAGGCTTCAAGGATGGCAGGCTTGCTGAAGAGCTCCGAGATGAGCTTCTCCGGCGTCATCGGCATCCAGCACAGGTTCAGCGCGATGCGGACATCGCGGGCGGAACGGACGTCCTCGGCAAGGTAGGCGCGGTCGGCATTGTTGCCGATGTTCGATTCCTCGACCAGGTCCGTCAATTGTTCCGTGAGTTCACGAAGGAGGATCTTCACGAACGTGAGTCGTGCCTCGTTGTGCGGCTTGCCCGTGGCGCGCGCCTTTTCACGGGCGCGGCGGACCTGGCGCACAGTTAGGGTCAGCTTCCGCGAATCCACTTCCAGAACGCGGTCTTCGGCCGGCGTACGCTGCCGGTTGGCCACAGCGTTGGCCACGACCTTTGCCATGTCCAGTTTGCCCTTGAGCGCCGCGACATCGGCGTTTTCTTCGGGCACGGCGTGGATACCTGGCATCAGGCGGCCCAGGCTGGCCATGACCACACCTGTCTCGCCCAGGGAAGGCAGCACACGCTCGATGTAATGCATGAAGGACGACGACGGGCCTACCAGCAGCACACCCGCGCTCTTGAGCCGCTCGCGGTGGGTGTACAGCAGGTAAGCAGCGCGGTGCAGGGCAACAGCGGTCTTGCCGGTGCCCGGACCACCCTGGACCACAAGGGCTCCGGAGATGGACGAGCGGATGATCCGGTCCTGTTCGGACTGGATGGTGCCTACGATGTCCGACATGCGGCCTGTGCGCTTGGAGTTCAATGCCGCCAGCAGGGCGCCCTCGCCCTGCAGCGAGTCGTTGTCTGCGAGCATCCCTGCATCCAGGACGTCGTCCTCAATGGCCTTGACGTCACGACCCTGAAGAATCAGGTGCCGACGACGACGCACGCCCTGCCGGTCAAAGGCGGTCGCCTGGTAGAAATGGCCCGCTTCGGGAGCGCGCCAGTCCACCATGAGGCGCTGGAGATCGGCCGTGGACAGCCCGATGCGGCCGATGTACTGTGCTTCGCCCGAATCAAGATCCAAGCGGCCAAAAACCAAGCGGTCGTCGACGGCGTCGAGCTGGGCCAGGCGGTCCTCGTACAGTGCCGCGAACGCATCGCGCTCTGAGACGTTCTGCATGGTTCCCACCGCGCCCGCCTTGCGCACCTGCGCCAGCTGGGCGCGCTTTTCGGCGCGCAGCTCATCGAGCCGGGCGTAGAGCCCGGCAACGTATTCCTGCTCGTGGACCAAATCAGCGTCGTGCATCGAACCGTAACCCCTATCGCAAAAGACAGACCTACCATTCTACAGCGATTTTGGTAAACGTGTGGGGTACAACCTCCCCGACGGATCACATTAGGGAGCGATGGAACTTTTCCGGGGCCGGGCCGCTTTGTACCTGGACACCGTGGGGTCGTCCTCGATCCAGAAACGCCACGGATAGTCGGTGGTTCCGCCAGGCCCCGCCACTCCAACTCGAGGGCCACTGACGACGGCAGGTGCGGGAGACTCCGGCAACCACAGGTGGAACGGCTCGGCGAGCGCGTCACGGCCGGTGTCCGCCGTCGTGAGCCCCAAGGCGGAAGCGAGCCGTGCCGGGCCGCTGGCCAGATCCTTGGGTGCTTTGGAAGCCGGCCGCCGTAACGTGGCGAGGCCTTCGCCGTCGACAATCTCGCCGGCCCTCAGAAGCAAGGCCGAAGCTTTGCCCTCCGGGCCACAAACCAGGTTCGCGCAGTAGTGCATGCCGTAGGTGAAGTAGACGTACAAGAACCCCGCTGGCCCGAACATCGGCGCATTGCGGGCCGTGGGACCGCCGAAAGTGTGTGAGCCAGGGTCCGGGTGTTCGGAGTCCCGCGGGCCCATGTAGGCTTCCACCTCCGTCAACCGCACCGAAACCGGGCCTGCGTCCGAGTGGTGCGTCAGGACGGCCCCCAGGATGAGCGGCGCAACGACGCGTGCGTCTCCCTCAAGAAACGTGCGCACTGCATCGGGGTCGCTGACCCCATTTTCCGCTGACCAACCCATGTCCTCGACCCTAGCAAAACACCATCAACGGCCATGTCCGATTTCCGCTAGAAGTCTCCTCCTGCGGCTGGAAGGATGAACCCATGGACTTCTGGCAGCGCTACAAGGCGATCGACGCCCGCGACACCCGCTTCGATGGCCAATTCTTCACGGCGGTCAGTACCACGGGCATCTACTGCCGGCCATCGTGCCCGGCCCGCACGCCAAAAGCCGAGAACGTCACCTTCTACGAAACCTCTGCCGCCGCGCACGAGGCAGGGTACCGCGCGTGCAAGCGTTGCCTGCCCGAGGCCGTACCGGGGACCCCGGCTTGGAATCTGCGCTCGGACGTCGCCGGGCGCGCCATGCGCTTGATCAACGACGGCGTAATCACCCGCGAAGGAGTCGACGGGCTGGCCCGTCGGTTGGGCTACTCGGCACGGCAGCTCAACCGCATCCTGGGGCACGAATTGGGAGCAGGACCGCTGTCTCTGGCGCGGGCCAGCAGGGCCCAGACGGCCAGGACACTGCTGGTCTCCACCGACATGCCGCTCGCGGACGTGGCCTTCGCCTCGGGGTTCAACAGCATCCGGCAATTCAACGACACAATGGGCGAGGTCTTCGCCATGACCCCGACGGCGGTGCGGGCCACGGCGGTTCGGGGCACGGCCGTCCGGGCAGCGGCTTCCGCTCCGGGGGCGGCACCCGCCACGCTGACACTTAACCTGCCGTATCGGGAACCGTTCGACCCCGGGATCTTCGACTTCCTGGCGGTTCGTGCGGTACCGGGCATCGAAGCGGCTGAAGATGGAACTGACGGAACCGCCCCCGGCACACTCACGTACCGCCGAACTTTGCGGCTCCCGCGCGGTACGGCGTCGTTCACCGTCACCTACAGCCCGTCTTTGCCTGGCAAACCAATGCGTTTGACCGCCTCAGCTGTGGACCTGCATGACCTTCCTGCACTGTTGAGCCGGGTGCGGAGGCTCTTCGACCTCGATGCGGATCCGCAGGCGATCGATAGTGCCCTTGCGCTGGATCCCCGGCTCTCTGAGAGCATCAGGGCCATCGCCGGAATCAGGGTTCCTGGGGCAGTTGATCCACAGGAGCTGCTGATCCGGGCGATGATCGGGCAACAGATCACGGTCGCTGCGGCCCGGACTGCCCTGACGCAGTTGTCAGTGGCAGGGTCACGCGCAGAAGGCACCGTGTCCGGTCCGGACCGGCTGTTTCCGACGGCGGCAGAAATCGCCGAACACGGTCGCGCGCTGCTGCGGGGACCGCAGCGCCGGATCGACTCCATCATTGCCGTGGCCGAAGCGATGGCTTCAGAGGCTCTCGAATTCGGTTACGGGGACGACCTCGAAAGCCTCGGACGCAAGCTTCTTCCCCTGACCGGGGTGGGTCCGTGGACAGTCGGCTACGTGGCCATGAGGGTACTTGGCGCGCCGGATGTCTTTCTCGCCAACGACGCCGCCGTGCGTAACGGCGTCAAGGCGCTGCCCGCCGGCCTCGGGCTCAGCGCCGATTTCCGGGAAGTGAGTCCCTGGCGCTCATACGCCACGATGCACTTGTGGCGGGCAGCCGCCAAGCGCTGACCCTCGTTCACATCCCCCCACCTTCCACCCAACCCTTGTTCACATCCCGGGGCGATCCACCCACCCCTCGCTCACATCCCCCGACCTTCCACCCAACCCTCGTCCACATCCCGATGCGCCCCCGGCGTCGAACGGCTACCGCGCAACGACGGAACGTGAGC
>NZ_JBHVAL010000013.1:6891-127146 GCF_042667405.1 Paenarthrobacter sp. NPDC057355
CGAGCGTGCCCACCCAACCCCGGGAACGTGAGCGAGCGTGCCCACCCAACCCCGGGAACGTGAGCGAGCGTGCCCACCCAACCCCGGGAACGTGAGCGAGCGTGCCCACCCAACCCCGGGAACGTGAGAGAGGGTGCGGGATTACCGGGTGGTTGGCTCTGCGGGGACTCCAGCGGGCCAAGGAAGGAGCTCGGGCAGGTCCACGCCGTCGGCGGCTGCCGTGGCGCGGAGCGAACCCAGGCTCGGCTCCCTGCCCGCCAGCCACGCAGCGATATCCGTGATCATGCCCGTGATCGCGATGGACGTTCCTCCACTGCCAAGTGTCCGTGGCGGCAGACCGGTAGGCTGCAGCACGAACTTGTACTCCCCCGGGACCCTTGCAGTGAGGAAGTCGAACAGGTGCTCACAGAAGGCCCGGCTCCAGGTCTCCGGCCCGAAACCCAAACCAAGGTCAGAGGCATGGATGGTCAGTTCGCGCCACAGTGCCAGGCCGCCGTCGAGCACTGTTCCGTCCCTGTAGCTGATGCGCGCCTGCCATCCGTCCGGATCCAGAGCATCGAACGCTGCAATCGCCGAATCAACCGCTGTGGTGACGGACGCCGTGTGCTCGTCCAGGCTGTGACCGGCGGCGAGGTTGATGGCTTTGGTCCGGCCCTCCATGCCGCCGTCGTACAGTTCGATCTTTTCTCCCCGCCGCGCGTACTCCAGCTGCCGTGCCATGGCATTGGCAATGCCGGTGAGGTGCGCCAGCACGTGGCCCCGCGTCCAGCCGGGAAGTTCAGACGGTTCAGTGACGGATGATTCGTCCATCTTGGCGAGGAGGCGGGTGAGGTTGCCGGCGGCTTTGTGAAGCTCTGCGGGCAGCGCCTCTGCTGTGATCAGGGTCATAGCCCCATGCTAGTGCACCCTTAAACGGAGGGCGGGATGACGCCCGAAGGCACCATCCCGCTCTGCTGAAGCGAAGGCTACGACGCGTAAGAGCGCGCGGCCTGCAGTTCGGCTTCAAGTGCTGCAAGCTGGCGTTCGACGGCGGCCGGTGCCGTTCCGCCCTGCGAGTTGCGGCTGTTGAGGGAACCCTCAGTGCTGAGGACAGTGCGGACTTCGGGAGTCAGGTGCTCCGAAATCGCCGCATATTCTTCGTCCGTGAGATCCCACAGTTCCACCCCGCGGCTCTCGGCCTGCTTGACGGCAGCGCCGGAGAGTTCGTGGGCTTCGCGGAAGGGAACGCCCTGACGGACAAGCCACTCGGCGATGTCGGTTGCCAGCGCAAAGCCCTGCGGTGCCAACGACTCCATGCGCTCGGTGTTGAACGTCAACGTGGCGATCATGCCCGACACGGCCGGGAGCAGCAGCTCCAGGGTGTCCGCGGCATCGAACACGGGTTCCTTATCCTCCTGCAGGTCGCGGTTGTACGCGAGCGGCAGGCCTTTGAGCGTGGCCAGCAACCCGGTCAGGTTGCCGATGAGGCGTCCTGCCTTACCGCGGGCCAACTCAGCAACGTCCGGGTTCTTCTTCTGCGGCATGATCGAGGACCCCGTGGAGTACGAGTCATGCAGGGTGACGAAGGAGAACTCCTTGGTGGCCCAGAAAATGACTTCCTCGGAGATCCGGGACAGGTCGACGCCGATCATCGAGCACACCCAGGCGAACTCGGCGAAGACATCGCGGGAGGCAGTGCCATCGATCGAGTTGTGCACGGCCGAGTAGAAGCCGAGGTCCGCGGCGACTGCCTCCGGGTCGAGGCCCAGCGAGGATCCCGCCAACGCACCGGAGCCGTAGGGTGAGACACCGGCACGCTTGTCCCAGTCCTGGAGCCGCTGAACATCACGCAACAACGCCCAGGCGTGCGCCAGCAAGTGGTGGCCGAGCAGCACCGGCTGGGCATGCTGCAAGTGCGTGCGGCCCGGCATTGCCACGCCCTGATGTGCCTTGGCCTGCTCCACCAAGGCATCAACCGTGGCGAGCACACCCTGGGCGATGATCCGGGCGTGGTCCCGCAGGAACATGCGGCCAAGAGTGGCCACCTGATCGTTGCGGGAGCGGCCGGCGCGGAGCTTGCCGCCAAGTTGTGTCCCTGCGCGTTCGATCAGTCCACGTTCGAGGGAGCCGTGGACGTCTTCGTCGCTCTCGGCAGGAAGATAAGCGCCGCTGGCGACATCCTCATCCAACTGCGTCAGCGCCGCCAACATGCCCTCAAGCTCGGCGTCATCGAGCAGTCCGGCCTTGGCCAGCACGCGGGCATGTGCCTTGGAACCGGCGATGTCGTAACGGGCAAGCCTCCAGTCAAAGTGCGTGGACTTGCTCAGTGCGGCCAGCGCATCCGCGGGGCCGCCGGCGAACCGGCCACCCCACAGTGCACCTTCGTTTGTTGCCGACGTCATTACTGTCCAGCAACCCGCAGGTCGCGGCCGGAGGCAACCTTGGAGGACATTCCCCACAGCTCGATGAAGCCGCGGGCCATGGACTGGTCGAAGGTATCGCCGGTGTCATAGGTGGCGAGGTCGAAGTCGTACAGCGAGGTGTCTGAGCGGCGGCCGTTGACGATTGCCTGGCCACCGTGGAGGACCATGCGGATGTCGCCGGAAACGTACCTCTGGGTGTCTTCGATGAAGGCATCCAGGGAACGCTTGAGCGGGGAGAACCACTGTCCGTCGTACACGAGTTCGGCCCAGCGCTGGCCAACCGTGGCCTTGAAGCGGGCCTGCTCACGCTCGATGGTGATGTCCTCGAGGTGCTTGTGCGCGGTGATCAGCGCCATGGCACCCGGGGCTTCGTAGATCTCGCGGGACTTGATACCCACGAGGCGGTCCTCTACGACGTCGATCCGGCCAACACCCTGGGCACCTGCACGGCGGTTCAGTTCCTGGATGGCCTGCAGCGGGGTGACCTTGACGCCGTCGATCGCTACGGGCACGCCTGCCTGGAAGGAAATGATGACCTCATCCGGTGCCGGCGGGAACTCCGGGGTGGCGGTGTAGTCGTAGATGTCCTTGGTGGGCGCATTCCAGATGTCCTCAAGGTAACCGGTCTCGACGGCGCGTCCCCAGACGTTCTGGTCGATCGAGTACGGGTTCTTCTTGGTGGTCTCGATCGGCAGTCCCTTTTCCTCGGCGAAGGCGATGGCCTTGTCGCGGGTCAGGGCGAGGTCCCGGACAGGTGCGATGCACTTCAGGTCCGGGCCGAGGGTCTGGATGCCGACTTCAAAGCGGACCTGGTCGTTGCCCTTGCCCGTGCAACCGTGGGCAACCGTCGTGGCGCCGAACTCGCGGGCCGCCTTGACCAGGTGCTTCACGATGACCGGGCGGGAGATGGCCGACACCAGCGGGTAGTGGCCCTGGTAGAGGGCGTTGGCCTTCAGGGTGGGCATCGCGTATTCGTTGGCAAACTCGTCGCGGGCGTCGGCGACGTAGGCCTCGACGGCGCCGCAACCAAGGGCGCGCTGGCGGATGGTCTCCAGGGACTCGCCGCCCTGTCCGACGTCGACGGCCACAGCGATGACCTCGGCGCCGGTGGCTTCACCGATCCAGCCGATGGCTACGGACGTATCAAGGCCACCGGAGTAGGCCAGAACAATGCGCTCAGTCACGAGAGTGCTCCTTTGTTGTTGCTTGGTTCATTTGAATCTAATGCTGTGTGGATCAGTGCCGTATAAATCAGTTAGTTGCCGGGGCCGGCTTCCTCGGCCATCTGCAGGAAGCGGGCCGCCAGTTCCGCCCCGCCGTCGGCGTCCCTGGACACCAACATCACAGTGTCGTCGCCTGCGATCGTACCCAATACCGACGGCATCACGGAGTGGTCGATCGCAAGTGCCAGGAAGTTGGCGGCCCCCGGAGGCGTACGGAGCACAGCGATGTTGCCCGAAGCCTCCGCAGTGACCAGGAGTTCGCCGCAAAGCCTTGTCAACCGGGCATCGAGGATTTCCTGGGTAACGCCGCTCTTGGCGTTCCGGTCGCCGCCCTCCCCCGGGACGGCGTACACCAATGCTCCATCCTTGCCACGGACCCGCACAGCGCCAAGTTCCACGAGGTCGCGGGAGAGCGTGGCTTGGGTGACTTGAACGCCGTCGTCTGCCAGCAGGGCTGCAAGCTCTGCCTGGGAACGCACGGACTCGCCCGTCAGGATCGCCGTGATGCGGGCCTGTCGGGCAGTCTTGGTGGCCGGGCTGGCGCCCGGAACGGAGGGATTGGTGGTCACTAGAACGTGCTCTCGCCGGTTCCTTCGACGGGGGCGAGGCCCTCGACGAACGCAAGTCCGGAACGGTGCATCAGCCAGGCCATGAGCGCCTTCTGGGCGTGGAGGCGGTTTTCGGCCTCGTCCCAGACGATGGACTGCGGACCGTCGATGACGCCCGCCGAAATCTCGTAGCCGCGGTAGGCCGGGAGGCAGTGGAGCACGACGGCGTCAGGGTCCGCCTGGGCCATCGCTGCCTCGTCCACCGAGTACTCGCGGAACAGCTGCAGGCGGGCTTCCTTCTCCGCTTCCTGGCCCATGGACACCCACGTGTCCGTGGCCACGACGTCGGCGCCCTTGAGGGCCTCGGCAGCGTCACTTGTGATCAGCACGGACCCACCGGTCTCGGCAGCCCGTTCTTCCGCTGCCGCGACGATTTCGGGAGCCGGGAGATAACCTTCCGGGCCGGAAATCCTGACGTGCATGCCTGCTGTGACACCGGCCAGCAGGTACGAGTTCGCCATGTTGTTGGCGGCGTCGCCAAGGTAGGCCATGGTCAGTCCGGCCAACTCCCCCTTGTGTTCCTTGACGGTCAGGAGGTCGGCCAGGAGCTGGCAGGGGTGGTAGTCGTCGCACAGCGCGTTGATGACGGGGACCTTGGAGTTCTCCGCCATTGCCACCAGACCCGAGTGGGCGCCGGTGCGCCACACGATGGTGGACACCATGCGCTCCAGGACCTTAGCGGTGTCCTCTACGGACTCCTTGTGGCCGATCTGGGCTTCACCTGGGTTGATGATGAGGGCGTTGCCACCCATGTCGGCAATACCGGTCGCGAAAGAGACACGCGTGCGGGTGGAGGTCTTGTCGAAAATCACGGCGACCGTCTTGCGGCCGTTGCCTTCGCCCGCGAAAGGCTGCACGCTGTACGGCGCTGCCTTCATCCGGACGGCCAGCTCAAGCACTTCGGCTTGTTCGGCTGGGCTGAGGTCAGTGTCCTTGAGGAAGTGACGGGTGGAAATGCTCACTGTGCGTCCTTAGCGGTGGTGGCGGTGGCCATAGCGATCAAGGCTGGCAGGGCTGCCAGGAAACGGTCAGCCTGTTCGGTGGTCAGGATGAGCGGCGGCGCCAGGCGGATGGTCCGGGGACCGGGACTGTTGATGATGAAGCCCGCGTCGAGGCCGGCAGTCACCATGGCGGGGGCGATGTCCGCGTCGACGTCGAAGCCGATCAGCAAACCTTCGCCACGGACTTCGGTAACGCCCTCGACGGCGGCAATCCCCTCGCGAAGGTACGTGCCCACCGAGGTGACATGCTGCAGGACGCCCTGGCTCTCGATCGCGTGCAGCGTGGCCAGTGCGGCCGCGGTGGCCACCGGATTCCCACCGAAAGTGGTGCCGTGCTGCCCGGCGGTGAGCAGGGCCGACGTCGTACTTCCGAACGTGACCAAGGCGCCGATCGGGAACCCGCCGCCAAGGCCCTTGGCGAGCGTGACGGCGTCGGGGACGATCCCGGCGTCTTCGCTTGCCAGCCACTTGCCGGTCCGGCCGATGCCTGTCTGGACTTCGTCGAGGATGAGGAGAGCTCCGGCATCGGTGGTTGCCTGGCGTGCCGCCCGCAGGTATTCGGCGCTGAGCGGCCGGACGCCCGCTTCGCCCTGGATCGGTTCCAGGAACACGGCTGCCGTGGAATCGTCGACGGCGGCACGCAGGGCTTCGATGTCACCGAACGGAACGTGGACCACGCCACCGGGCAGCGGCTCGAAGGGCGCGCGGTAGGCCTCTTTCGCCGTGAGCGCGAGGGCACCCATGGTCCGTCCGTGGAACGCGCCTTCAAGCGCGATGATCTTGGTGCGCTTTCCATCGCCATTGTTCCGGCGGGCCAGTTTGAAGGCGGCCTCGTTGGCTTCCGTACCGGAGTTGGCGAAGAACACCTTTGAACCGGAAGGAGCCTTGGCCAGTTCCAGCAGCTTTTCGGCCAGTGCGATTTGCGTGGGGCTCGTGAAGAAGTTGGACACGTGGCCGAGTGTGGCCAATTGGCTGGAAATGACCGAGGTAACGAACGGGTGGGCATGTCCCAGTGCGTTCACAGCGATGCCGCCGAGGAGGTCCAGGTACTCCTTGCCGTCAGCGTCCCACACGAGACAGCCGGCGCCACGGACCAGGACCCGCTGCGGGGTGCCGAAGACTCCCATCAGGGACGTCGAGTAACGGGCCAGCCAGTCGGCACCCGTGCTGTGGCCGGTGATGGCATCGGCCGGGGTTTCGACCACTGCTGCTTCGTTGGTGCTCATGCGTTCACGTCCTCGTCGGGTACTACCTGGGTGCCGATGCCCGCCGTCGTAAAAGTTTCCAGCAGCATCGAGTGGGCCAGTCGGCCGTCGACGATGTGGGCGCGCTCCACGCCTTCGTCGATGGCCTTAAGGCAGGCGGCCATCTTGGGGATCATTCCGGATTCGAGCTTGGGGAGCATGTCGCGGAGCTCTGTTGCGGTCAGCGAGGAGATCAGCGAGGACTTGTCCGGCCAGTTCGCGTAAAGACCTTCGACGTCGGTCAGGATGACCAGTTTGGAGGCCCCCAAGGCTGACGCGACCGCAGCTGCGGCGGTGTCAGCGTTGACGTTGAGGACCTGGCCGGTGGTCTGGAACCCGTTGCCGTCCTCAGTGATTTCCGGGGCGACGGTGGAGATCACGGGGATGCGGCCGGCGTCGAGAATGTCCTTGATGCCTGCTGGATCCACGCCCACGACTTCGCCAACAAGGCCCAGGTCCACTTCTTCGCCGTCCACCACGGTGCCGGTGCGGACGGCACGCAGAAGGCCGCCGTCTTCGCCGGACATGCCGACGGCGTACGGACCGTGGGAGTTGATCAGGCCCACGAGTTCGCGGCCGACCTGGCCAGTGAGGACCATGCGGACAACATCCATGGCTTCGGGGGTGGTGACCCGCAGGCCGCCCTTGAACTCGGACTCGATGCCGAGCCGGCCAAGCATGGAGTTGATCTGGGGGCCGCCACCGTGGACAACCACGGGGTGGATGCCGACGTGGTGGAGGAAGACGATGTCCTCGGCAAAGGCGCGGCGGAGGTCATCGTTCACCATCGCGTTGCCACCGTACTTGATCACCATGGTGGTTCCGGCGAAGCGCTGGATCCACGGCAAGGCCTCGATCAACGTTGCCGCTTTGTCCTGGGCTGCACTCATGGACGTGTTCTCGCGGGTCTGCGCAGTCATGGTCATTCCGCTCAGCTCGAGTACGCGCTGTTCTCATGCACGTAGTCGTGCGTGAGGTCGTTGGTCCAGATGGTCGCCTCGGCGTCGCCGGCCTGCAAATCGATTTCCACGAGAACTTCGCGTGGCTCCAGGTCCACCAGGTTGCGGTCATCGCCAATGGCACCGTTGCGGCAGATCTGGATGCCGTTCATGGCAACGTTGAGCTGGTCGGCTTCGAACACGGCGTCCGTGGTTCCTACCGCGGACAGCACCCGGCCCCAGTTGGGGTCCTTGCCGAAGATCGCGGCTTTGAAGAGGTTGGAGCGGGCCACTGAGCGTCCTACGGTTTCCGCGTCACGTTCGTTGGCGGCATTGAAGGTCCGGATGGCGATGTCGTGGCTGGCACCTTCTGCGTCGCCAATCAGCTTGCGGGCCAGTTCGGCGCACACAGCGGTCACCGCTTCGGTCAGTTGCTCTGCCGACGGCAGTGCTTCGGAGGCGCCCGAGGCCAACAGCACCACGGTGTCGTTCGTGGACATGCACCCGTCCGAATCGGCCCGGTCAAAGGTGACGCGCGTGGCGTCCCGCAGCACGACATCGAGCTCGTTGGCAGGAACCTCGGCGTCAGTGGTCAGCACCACCAACATGGTGGCCAGCCCGGGGGCGAGCATGCCCGCCCCCTTGGCGATCCCGCCCACCGTGAAGGGCTTCCCTTCGGCATCCTTGCCGGTGAAGACAGCTTCTTTGGAGACGCTGTCCGTGGTCATGATGGCCGTTGCGGCAGCGGCACCGCCGTCCTCGGACAGCTCCTTCGCGGCAGACTCGACGCCCGGAAGGATCTTGTCCATGGGCAGTTGCTCGCCGATCAGTCCGGTTGAACACACCACGACGTCGGAAGCTGAGACTCCCAGCACTTCTGCCACTTTCTCGGCCGTGGCATGGGTGTTCTGGAAGCCCTGGGGGCCGGTGCAGGCGTTGGCACCACCGGAGTTCAGGACCACGGCATCCACGCGGCCATCACTGACCACCTGGCGGGACCAGTGCACGGGGGCCGCAGCCACCCGGTTGGAGGTGAAAACTGCGGCGGCGGCCTTGGAAGGGCCATCGTTGACGACAAGGGCCAGGTCCGGGTTGCCGGAGGCCTTTATGCCGGCCTTGATGCCAGCGGCGCGGAATCCCCTGGGGGCGGTAATGGTCACGGTGCAACTCCCTGCAGGTTCAGGCCGGCTGTTTCATCCAGGCCGAGGGCAATGTTCATGGACTGCACGGCTCCGCCGCCAGTTCCTTTGGTGAGGTTGTCAATGGCGCAGGTGACGATCACGCGGCCCGTGTGGGCGTCGAACGCAAGCTGCATGACGGCGTGATTGGATCCCTGCACCGACTTGGTGGTGGGCCACTGGCCTTCGGGCAGCAGGTGGACGAACGGCTCGTCGTCGTAAGCATCTGCCCACGCCTGGCGAAGCTCGGCCTCGGTCACGCCGTGCCCGACCTTGGCAGTGGCCGTCGTGAGGATGCCGCGGCTCATGGGGGCGAGGGTCGGAGTGAAGGACACCGTGACGGGTTCGCCGGCGACGTTGCTGAGCCCTTGTTCGATTTCCGGTGTGTGGCGATGACCGCCACCCACACCGTAGGGGCTCATGGAACCCATGACCTCCGAACCGATCAGGTTGACCTTGGCCGCCTTGCCGGCGCCCGAGGTGCCGGAGGCGGAAACGATGACGACGTCGTCCGTCAGGAGAAGGCTGTTGGCGAACCCGGGCGTCAAGGCGAGCAGGGCAGACGTCGGATAGCAGCCGGGAACTGCGATCCGCTTGGCGCCCTTGAGCGCCTCACGCTGGCCCGGAAGTTCCGGCAGCCCGTAGGGCCAGGTGCCCGCGTGCTCGGAGCCGTAGAACTTTTCCCAGGCTGAGGCGTCCTGCAGGCGGTGGTCCGCCCCGGCGTCGATGACTACCGTGCCTTCGGGCAACTGCGCCGCGATCTCGGCGGAGGTTCCGTGCGGCAGGGCCAGGAACACGACGTCGTGACCGGACAGGTTTTCCACGGTGGTCTCTTCCAGGATCCTGCTGGCCAAACCATGGAGATGTGGCTGCAACTCACCTAGTCTGGAACCGGCGTTGCTGTGCGCGGTAATCGCACCGATGGTGACGTTGGGATGGTTCGCCAGCAGGCGCAGCACTTCTCCCCCGGCGTAGCCGCTGGCACCGGAGACGGCAACAGAAATAGTCATGACACCACTGTACAGCAAGATTATTCATGCTGTCCGATATTTATGCATGCCTATGTGAGCTGTCTCATTTCACCCTGTCCGTCAGCGTATGCTTGATGAAGGGTGATCCAGACCGTGCAGTCCGAACGTCGGCTGCAGCGTTGCCCGTTAGCGATACGGGGCACATTCATGGCACCCACGTCCACCGCTGAGCGCCCAAAAGCACGCGCAATTCAGCCAAATCCCGTTGTACAGAGCTACTCAGAGCTCCTCAAGAGCGTCAAAGCAGCAGGCCTTCTTGAGCGTCGCAGCGGCTTCTACATCTGGGTTTTCGTAGCCCTCATGCTTCTCATGGCCGGAACTTGGCTCGGCTTCGCCCTGATCGGCGAGTCCTGGTATCAACTCCTGATCGCTGCCGCCGTCGGCATCCTTTGCACGCAGCTGAGCTTCCTTGCCCATGAGGCAGGACACAAACAGATCTTTGCCTCGCGCCGCGCAAACGACTGGTCGGCCCGACTCCTTGCCACCGGAGTGGCCGGCATCAGCTACTCCTGGTGGGAACAGAAGCACGGCGCACACCACAACCATCCCAATGTCATTTCCAAGGACCCCGACATCCGGAATAATGCCTTGGTTTTCCATGAAGACGCTGCAGCTGAACGAAAGGGCCGTCTGGCGTTCCTGACGAAGAAACAGGGCTGGTTCTTCTTTCCCCTTCTGACTCTCCTTGGACTGAGCCTCCAGTTCGATTCGCTGCGCTTTGTCTTCGGAAAGCAGAAAGTACGCCACCGCTGGGTTGAGACTCCCATCCTGGTGGCCAGGCTTAGTGCCCTCCCCGTGCTGGCCTTCACGTTCCTCCCCATTGGAATGGCCTTCGCCTTCCTCGGGGTTCAGATCATGGTCTACGGCTTCTACATGGGGGCCTCGTTCGCACCAAACCACAAGGGCATGCCCGTCCTTCCGAAAGACAGCCGGGTGGACTTCCTCAACCGTCAGATCCTCACTTCCCGCAACATTTCCGGCGGACGCTTCATGGACTTCCTCCTTGGCGGCCTCAACCGGCAGGTGGAGCACCACCTGTTCCCGGATATGGCGCGGCCCCAGCTTCACAAAGCATCAGCGATAGTGCGCGAATTCTGTGCCAGGCATTCCATCCCATACACCGAAACAACCCTGGTGCAGTCTTACGGCATCGTGGTCCGGTATCTCAATGACGTGGGCCTGGCAGCCGGCCGTGGCTTCGACTGCCCCGTAGCTTCGACGCACGGACGCTTCTAGGCGTTCGACAAGGAAGGCCCCAACCTCCCTAGGATGGATTCTGGAACCGGGCACCGGAAGGACCGCCCCGGAGTTAGGAGCCACCATGACGCACGCCATCATTGCACAGCAAGCGGGAGGACCCGAGGTCCTTGAGTATGCTTCCGTCGAAGTACCGGCACCGGGCCCCGGACAGCTGCTGATCAAAGTCGCCGCGACCGGGGTCAACTTCATCGAAACCTACCAGCGCAACGGCACCTACAAAGTGGCCTACCCCTTCACTCCCGGCGCCGAAGCAGCCGGCGTCGTGGAAGCGGTCGGGGAAGGCGTTGAAGAATTTGCCGTGGGCGACCGCATCGCAACGGCCGAAGGGACCCGGACGTACGCCGAGTACGCCCTCGTCGAAGCGGCCAAAGCGCTGCCCGTGCCCGCCGGCGTCGACGACCACACAGCAGCCGCCCTGCCACTGCAGGGAATCACGGCCCACTACCTGATGAACTCCTCCTTCCGGGTAGAGCCCGGCCACACAGTACTTCTGCACGCTGGAGCCGGCGGGGTGGGCCTGCTGTTGACGCAACTGCTGAAGGCACGCGGAGCCCGCGTCATCACCACGGTGTCCAGTGACGAGAAGGCCGATCTGTCCACCCTGGCCGGTGCCGATGAGGTCCTGCGCTATGAGGGCTTCGCCGACAAAGTCCGCGAACTTACCGACGGTGAGGGCGTCAACGTGGTGTACGACGGCGTCGGCAAGGACACCTTCGACGATTCCTTGAAGAGCCTGCGGATCCGCGGCGCCATGGTGCTTTTCGGCGCCGCTTCGGGACCCGTGCCGCCCTTTGACCCGCAGCGGTTGAACGCAGCCGGATCGCTGACCCTGACCCGGCCGACCATGGCCCACTTCGTTCAGAACGCCCAGGAACGCCGGTGGCGCTCCGCCGAAATTTTCGACGCCGCCGCCAACGGCACGCTTGCGGTCAGGGTCGGCGCCACGTACCCCTTGGCTGAGGCTGCCCAAGCACACCGTGATCTGGAGGGCCGCCGGACCACCGGCAAGGTCCTGCTGCTGCCTTAAGGCCAGCGCCCGGCGCCCCAACTCCTGGTAGCTCCCAAGCCAACAGCAGAACAACGGAATGTGACGTGGAGGAAACCATCGACACCTTTTGTTCACCTTCCTGGGAAAAGCTGACCCTGTGAGCACAGAACATCCCGTGGGGGCCGGGCAGCCACCTGCCCTGACTACCTATCGCCCGCAGTTGCCAGGTGGCACTGCAGCACCTGCCGAACGCACGCTGGTGGACATCCTGGAGGCCACTGCGGCGTCCTTCCCGGAGTCCTCGGCGCTGGACGACGGGCATAAGTCACTGAGCTACAACGAGCTGCTCGCCTCGGTGAAGTTCTTCGCGCGCACCCTGAACGCGGCCGGACTGGGACGCGGTGCGAAAATCGGCGTCCGCATCCCGTCCGGAACCAACGAGCTCTACATCGCCATCCTCGGCATCCTCATGGCCGGAGCCGCCTATGTGCCGGTGGATGCTGACGATCCCGATGAACGCGCGCGCCTGGTCTTTGGCGAAGCCAAGGTGGCGGCTGTCATTGGTGCAGGACTCGACGTCCAGCTTTCCCAAGCTGCCGGGGCAGCTGGTAAAGGGTCCAGCAAGCCGGGCCTGGATGACGATTCGTGGATCATCTTTACCTCTGGCTCCACCGGCACCCCCAAGGGTGTGGCCGTCAAACACCGTTCCTCAGCTGCCTTCGTGGACGCCGAAGCCCGGATATTCCTTCAGGCCGAACCCATTGGTCCCCAGGACCGCGTACTCGCGGGCCTGTCAGTTGCCTTTGACGCCTCCTGTGAAGAGATGTGGCTTGCCTGGCGCCACGGTGCATGCCTCGTACCCGCTCCCCGCGCGTTGGTGCGGACCGGCATGGACCTGGGACCATGGCTGATCAACCACGGCATCACAGTAGTCTCCACTGTGCCCACCCTTGCGGCCCTGTGGCCGGCCGAGGCGTTGGAAAATGTCCGGCTGCTCATCTTCGGCGGCGAGGCCTGCCCACCTGAACTGGCTGAGCGGCTGGCCGTTGACGGTCGCGAAGTCTGGAACACCTACGGACCCACGGAAGCCACGGTCGTAGCCTGCGCCGCTCCCCTCGGCGGACCCGGCCCCGTCCGGATCGGTCTGCCGCTTGATGGATGGGACCTCGCCGTCGTCGATACCGACGGCATCCCGGTGGAAGAAGGCGAAATCGGCGAACTGATCATCGGCGGAGTCGGCCTGGCCCGCTACCTCGATCCGGCCAAGGATGCCGAGAAGTACGCCCCCATGCCGACTTTGGCTTGGGACCGCGCGCACCGCTCCGGGGACCTGGTGCGGTACGAAGCCGAGGGCCTGATCTTCATGGGCCGGGCCGATGAGCAGGTGAAGCTCGGTGGCCGCCGGATCGAGCTCGGTGAAGTCGATGCCGCGCTCCAGTCTCTGCCGGGAGTGGCGGGCGCCGCAGCAGCCGTTCAGACCACGGCTGCCGGCAACCAGATTCTGGTGGGCTACCTGGCGCCCGCAGACGGCGTGGAGCTCAACCTCGATGACGCCCGAACGCTGCTCTCCGGCACCCTGCCTGCGGCACTGATTCCCCTGCTGACGGTGGTGGATTCATTGCCCACCAAGACCAGCGGCAAAGTTGACCGCCATGCACTCCCCTGGCCGCTGGCCGGCGCCGCTGACGCCGATGCCGGCAAGGCTCCACTGAACCTTCCCGATGACGCCCATTGGATTGTCGACCAGTGGGAGTCCGTCCTTGGCAGCCCGGTCGGGTCACTCGATGCCGACTTCTTCGCCTACGGCGGCGGTTCCCTGGCCGCTGCCCAGCTCGTCTCCGCTCTTCGCGTCCGCTATCCCACCATCACTGTGGCCGACATCTACGCGACACCGCGCGTCGGGGCATTGATCGAAGCGGCCCGGCAGTCCCTGCCCGACGGCGGCATGCCGGCTCCCGCTGGAGAGCGCACCGTCCGGCCCACCGCCTTGAAGTCGCAGATTTTCCAGGTGCTCATGGGAGTGCCGTTGCACATCCTGGTGGCAATGCGGTGGCTCACCTACCTCATGGCGGCCAACAACTTGCTGGCAGCCTTTGCCGGTTTCTCCGCGGCCCCCGAGGTGTCGTGGTGGTGGATCGGGTTGTCCTGGCTGGTCTTCGTCAGCCCCCTGGGTCGAATGGCAATTTCCGTGCTGGCAGCGCGGGTCCTGCTCGGAAGAGTCGAACCGGGGACCTATCCGCGTTCCGGCAAGACACATCTGCGGCTGTGGCTTGCCGAACAGATCCAGGATCTTTCCGGCGCCATTGGCCTGGCCAGCGCACCGTTTGTGCCCTACTACGCCCGGGCACTCGGCGCGCGGATCGGAAAGGATGTGCACCTGCACTCCTTGCCGCCTGTCACCGGGCTCCTGTCCTTGGGAAACGGGGCCAACATTGAGCCGGAAGTGGACCTATCCGGCTGGTGGGTGGATGGCGATTGGGTCCATATCGGCCATGTCCACGTTGGAGCGGGTGCGGTGGTGGGGTCGCGAAGCACGCTCATGCCCGGGGCAACCATCGGCGCCGGGGCCCACGTAGAGCCCGGCTCCGCAGTTTTCGGCAAGGTCAAAGCGGGACATTTGGTGGCAGGGTCACCTGCTCAAAGGCGAGGTAAAGCCAAGCACGAGTGGCCGGAGGCGGTAACGCGTCGTTCTGCTGTGGATCGTTTGTGGCTGGCTGCCTTCGCGGGCGCCTCGGCCTTGCTGTCCCTGATCCCCTACATCTCTGCCTTCGCCGGCGCCCTGGTGGTTCTGACCTTTATCCGGGGCCATGATTCCTTGGAAACTGCAGTGCCGCAGATTGCCCTGTCCGTGCCCTTGGCAGCACTGGTGTGGTTCCTAGGGAACCTGGTTTTGATCCTGATCGTGGCCCGGCTCCTTGGCTTGGGCCTCAAAGAGGGCTATTACCGGGTCCGCAGCAGGGTCGGCTGGCAGGTGTGGGCCACTGAGCGGTTGCTGGACATGGCCCGTGATCTCCTGTTTCCCATCTACGCCAGCCTGTTTACCCCCGTCTGGCTTCGTTTGCTGGGAGCCAAGGTGGGCAGGAACGTGGAAGCCTCCACTGTGCTGCTGGTACCCAAGATGACCACCATTGGTGATGGCGCTTTCCTTGCCGATGACACCATGGTGGCCTCTTACGAACTTGGCGGCGGCTGGATGAAGATCGCTCCGGCAAAGATCGGCAAGCGCTCGTTCCTGGGCAACTCCGGCATGACTGCGGCAGGACGCAATGTTCCCAAGAATTCCCTCGTAGCGGTGCTCTCCGCCACCCCCGCGAAGGCAAAGTCCGGAACGTCGTGGCTCGGCAGTCCGCCGGTCCGGTTGCGCCGCACCGCCGTCGACGCCGACCAGAGCCGCACCTTCCAGCCGCCGTTCAAACTGAAGCTGGCCCGTGCTCTCTGGGAGCTGTGCCGTTTGGTGCCCGTTGTCCTCACCGTCGCCATTGCCGTCGCCGTCATGGTGGTCCTTGACTTCATTGCCCGCGGTTGGGGTTATTGGATCGCTGCCCTCCTGGGCGGTGTGGTGATGCTGGCCGCAGGCGGCGTAGCAGCACTGAGTTCGGTGGTGGCCAAGTGGGTGTTGGTAGGAAGCATTCGGTCCGGCGAACACCCCTTGTGGAGCTCCTTCATCTGGCGAAACGAGGTGGTGGACACCTTCATCGAAATGGTCAGTGCGCCGTGGTTTGCCCGCTCTGCCGCCGGAACACCAGCCTTGGTGTGGTGGCTGCGGGGGCTCGGCGCCAAGATTGGACGCGGGACCTGGTGCGAAAGCTACTGGCTGCCCGAAGCCGACCTCGTAACGCTCGGCGAGAACTCCACCGTCAACCGGGGTTGTGTAGTCCAAACCCACCTGTTCCACGATCGCGTCATGAGCCTGGACACGGTGACGCTGGGCAAGGGGGCAACGATGGGCCCACACGGCGTCATCCTTCCCGCCGCCAGCATCGGCGACGGCGGAACGGTTGGACCGGCGTCGTTGGTGATGCGCGGGGAGACCGTCCCGGCGGGGACGTACTGGATGGGCAACCCGGTGAGCCCCTGGGTGGGTCCGACAGCAGAACCGCCCCGCCTCAAGTAGATTGGGAGCTAATGACTGCACCCATCAGCACCCCCAGTACCGACCCCTACACCTTGGATCACGGCAGCACGGGCTACCGGGTAAACCGGTATGAACTGGACCTCGACGTCAGGCTGGGCAGCAACAAACTGATCGGCAGGGCTGTCCTGCACTGCACGGCTCTTCAGGCGACCACCCAGGTGGTGCTGGACCTTGTGGGGTTGCGGGCATCCAAGATCCAGCTGGACGGCAAAAAACTGCAGAAATTCAGCCAACGGGCCGAGCACCTGGTGCTCACCCCCGCGTCCGCGATCAAATCCGGGCAACGGTTCACACTGGATATCCGCTATGAGGGGAACCCGCAGCCCCGCCGTGGACTGTGGGGAGATGTCGGGTGGGAGGAACTCAACGACGGCGTACTGGTTGCCGGCCAGCCGAACGGCGCCGCATCCTGGTTCCCCTGCAATGACCACCCGCGCTACAAGTCCACATTCCTCATCTCCGTAACCACCGACGAGAACTACCGGCCGGTCTGCAACGGCAAGCTGGTGTCCCACTCCCGCAAGTCGAGCCGTGAAACCTGGGTCTACGAGCAAGTCGAGCCCATGGCAACGTATCTGGCCACCGTTCAAATTGGCCGGTACATCAAGGTCCCGCTCCGCGCGGAGGATACCCATCAAAGGGTTCCCCAGTTCGTCGCTGTGACAGCCGGGATGGCCGGGGATGCCTTGGAAGGCCTGCGGCGCCAGCCGGACATGATGAAAACTTTCGAGGACTGCTTCGGCCCCTACCCGTTCGTCGACTACACATCCGTGGTCACGGAAGACGAACTCGAAATACCGTTGGAAGCCCAGACGGTCTCCATTTTCGGGCGGAACCACATGGAGGAAGCTTGGGATTCGCAGCGGCTGATCGCCCATGAGCTTTCCCATCAGTGGTTCGGCAATTCGCTGACAGTCAGCACCTGGAAAGACATCTGGCTCCACGAGGGATTCGCCTGCTACGCCGAATGGCTGTGGTCCGAGGAGTCCGGGACCATGACTGTTGCCGCACGCGCTACGGCTGCATGGAAGAAGCTCGACGCCGGGGCCCAGGACCTGCTGGTCGGGGACCCCGGGCCTGAGCTCATGTTCGATGACAGGGTCTACAAGCGTGGGGCTCTGGCTGTTCATGCCCTGCGCATGGCAGCCGGGGATGAGGCGTTCTTCGCTTTCCTGCAGCATTGGACAGCCGGGAACCGGCACGGGTCGGTGTCCACGGAGTCGTTCATTGCAGCAGCGGATGCCTTCATTCCCGGCCTCGACGCCGCGGAAATCCTCAACCCGTGGTTGTACGAGGGTCCGCTGCCTCCAATGCCCCCGTCCAACCGGTAGCGATCGCCCCCACCAGGTCCATCTCGTCGTGGGCTGACAAGTCCAAATCCGATAATCCGTCTCTCTCGAGCACGTCCACTTCCGCGGGGTTTCGACGCAGGCCCTCCCCTGTCATCTTCAGCCAGGCCTCCTTGCGTGCCCAAAGACGGGTGCGTTGCCTACTCTGCTGGGCGCCGGGGATTGCGGCCATGAATTCTTTCTCCTGTTCCGTCAGGGCGACGTCGTTGAAGCCCACGAAATCCGTGGCACCGACCACTTCAAGGTCCACTCCCAGCAGGAAACCTTGCGGAGGATGTACGACGCCGGCCAGCAGCACCCAGCCCGATGCCCGGGAGGCGCTGAGCGCCAAAGGAGCCCGACCGCCGTCGAGCATGAAACCGGGCCTGCCGTGGTCCTGGCCGGGACCGCACTGCGGGCAGCGGTAATCGGGCGTGAGCCGCGTGGAGTTGACGCCAAGGAGCGAGGCGGCAAATTGCTGGAGCGCGATCCTGCCGGCGACGAACCCGTCCCGGTCTGCCGGGTTGGCGAAGCGGTGGGCCCGCTGGCGGGCCCGTTCGCCCAGCTCCGCGGGAATGATTGCCGGAAGGGGCACGTCGCTGAGCTTGCGCAACTCCACCATGGGGTTACCCACGGATCTCCTTTGCAATTCTCCTCCACGCCAGAGGTTTTTGGACTGGACCAGCTTCAGACTATCCTCCTGCCATCCGGATACAGGCGTTTGCCCATGTGCTTGGGCGTACGGAGAACTATGGACCGGTCACCGATCTCAACAGAAGGCAAGCGTTCGCCCAGCTGCCTCTCCAAGACGGCCATGTCTTCGACGCGCCTGAGCCGCACCGACAACACCAAGGAATACTGACCTCCGGTCGTGGCGACGAACCGTGCCACATCCAGCCCCGCCAAGCCAGCGGCGACAGAATCGACCTTTGCGGGAGGCACCCGCAGGAAATACCAGACGCTGACCGGCCACGGTGAGAAAGTGCGCGCAATATCAAGCCGCACCACCACCCGCTGGGCACCCAGGATGTTCGACAGCGCCCCTTTGGCCCGCGCCGGGCTGATGCGAAGCCACTGAGCCAGGTCAGAGACTGATGCGCGCCCGTCGATGAGGAGAATGCGCGTAAGATCGTCCTCCACGGAGTCCGGAACCAAGGACTTACCGGCGTGCGGCGGAGGCACAGCCCGTTCCAAGGCCCTGACTTCGTTCTCGTGCAGCGACTTCAACCGCCAATTCTGAGCATCCGTGAGAATCCGGATGATCCGGTGGGTCCGGGTGCTGGTAATTCCCGCAAAAGTGGGCAGCCGTTCCAGGAGAAACATTGTCAGCTCGGCCTCCGACGTGCACAGGACGCACAACACCAGGTCCTGGCTTCCGGCCGTCTGATCAATGGTGATGACAACCCGCTCCCGGGCCAAGGCATTAACAATCCCAACCAACGTCGACGGGATGCAGCTGATCTCTACCACCGCCCCTACGGACCTGGCCCCCGCGCCGCGATAGGACGTCATCCACGCCAGGCCTGTTTCCTGGAGAACGGCCCAGCGACGAGTCAAAGTGACTGCATCCGCTCCGACGATGGAGGACAACGCGGTCCACGGGGCGCGCGGCCGTACTTGCAGGGCGTGCAACAACCGCAGATCACGCTCATCGAATTCGATGTCCCGCACCGCTTGCCACCTGCCTCAGCTTCCCCGTAGTGGGGCACACCAATTATGACCCTCCTCTGTTTGGGCCCCAAACCCTTGCGATCGGCCATCACGCGTCACGAACGTGGAACTGGCACACATGTATAAATGGTGTGCGTTCTGCGCACCTCTTGGTTGACGCACCATTTGGTTTAACAGAAGGCATGTGAATTGCTCGAAACAGACAGGCTACTCAACGCAGTTGTTCTTGAAGCTGCCAACACCGGGACCACACTAAAGCTCAGCGACGTCACGGATTTCGCGTGGGACCACGTGGGCTTTGTTACCGGGGCTGGGACTGACCACGCAATCGAGCATGCCTTCGGTCAGGCGCCGGAAAGCCGGGAAGTCCATACGACATCACCGGCTTTGTTTGTCTTCTTCAGAGAGGACAAGATCATTAAGACCGTGCGCGTGACTACAGATGCCTTCTTTGTCGCCGACGCCCAGCGGAAGTACGACCGCACCGTACAACTTGAACCCACGATCGGCCCTACCGGCTTCCTGAACTGGCGCGAAAACCAAGCTGATGTGGCGGCCACATCGGAGCTACGGTACCTAGGGCAACCAACGTTCAATCCCTTGTTGCCTGCAGTCCTTTGCTCCTTGGCCTGGGCCAACTCCCTGCTGGTTGGATACGCCTTTGATTTCGGTCCCGATATTCAGCGCGTTGGTCTTGCCGCGCACATTCTGTCACTGGTGGTGGCCTTCGGAGCCATCCTGGTGGTCGACTGGCTTGGCACCCTTTGGCTCTTCGGAAAAACCCCGCTGCAGGTGGCGGCCACACTGGAGTCGGCGGCCAGACCCCTGATTTGGGGAGGACTGGCATTGCTGCTGCTATCCGGGGCATTGATCCGGCCCGATCCCGGCAGCGCGCTCACCTGGGTCAAGCTTGTGTGCATCCTTATCCTGATGCTCAATGGCGTGTTCATGCACCCCGTGCTCCGACAACTGTTCACCTTGGCCCCGGGAACGCGATATGTGGACTTGGGCAGGCGACTGAAGATCCGGCTCATGGTGACGGCGGGGATCTCACAGGCCTGCTGGTGGACTGCGGTGCTCATCGGCCTCGTCAACAGCACACTGCGCAGATGGCCATCGTAGTGCCAGTGTTCCCCGCAGCACGTTGGGTGCGGAGAACACTGCGCACGCGGATTAACCCAGCCGGGCTACTTCACTGATGTCAGTAGTTCGCCAACCTCTGGCCCAAAAAGAAAACCCCGGGACCGAAGTCCCGGGGTTTTACAGGAAAGAAACTAGCGCTGGACGGCGCCAAAGCGGTCAGCCGCCACGGCCACGGCGGCGGCGCGGGCTTCGGATGCCTCGTCAGCCGTCAGCGTCCGGTCGTTCGCACGGAAGCGCAGGCCGAAGGCCAACGACTTCTTACCGTCGTCGATGCCCGGACCAACATAGACATCGAACAACGCAACGTCCTCGAGCAGCTCCCCGGCGCCTTCCCGGAGCGCAGACAGAACCTGGTCAGCAGGCACGTCCTGCGGAACCACCAAGGCGACGTCCTGCGTTGCCACCGGGAACCCGGAGATGTGCTTGGCGACAATCACATCGGCGGCAGCTTCGAACAACGCCTCAACGTTGACCTCGACAGCCACGGAACGGGCCGGCATGTCATGCGACGCCAGGAGCTTGGGGTGGAGTTCTCCTGCGAAACCAACCACGTCGCCATTGCGAAGCGCGAGCTGGGCAGCACGGCCCGGGTGGAACGCCTGGTGGCTGCCTTGGCTGACAACCAGTTCGACACCAAGGACATCGGCGATCAGCCGCGCGACATCAACGGCGTCCGCCCAATCCCAGGCGCGCGGTTTGTGCGTGGCAGCAGCCGGAGAGTCATGGCCGGTGAGGACAGCGCCGATGTGCAGCGGCTGGTGAGGAACGCCGTCGTACAGTGCATCAAGAACCTCATCGCTCGGCTTCACACCCAGGGGCGGGATGGATTCCGTTCCAAGCTTCTCGCCCGGAAGGAACACCGAACCGGCTTCATAGAGCGCCAGATCGCGGAACCCACGTGAATGGTTGCGGCGGGCGACCTCAATAAGTCCCGGCAGGATGGACGTACGGAGGTAGCCGTGTTCCTCACTGATCGGGTTGGCGAGCTTCAGAGCAGGACGCGGCGCGCCTTCCTCCGCCACGCCAAAGGTGTCGTTGGCAGCCTTGGTGACGAAAGGATAGGACAAAACCTCAGTCAATCCGGCATCAGCCAACGCCTGCACCACGCGCCGCTTCTGCTGCTGCGTGCGGTTCAGGCCACGTCCCGGAGGAGCCACGGGCAAGGTCGCCGGAATGTTGTCATAGCCCACAAGGCGTGCGATTTCCTCGGAGAGGTCTTCCTTGGTTTCAAGGTCGTTGCGCCAGCTGGGAGCGGTCACGCGGTATCCGGTGCCGGTCTTCTCCACCACGGCTCCCAAGTCCTCCAGGGACGTGGTGATCTGCTCCTCAGTGAAGTCGATGCCGATCCGGGCCGACGCGAAACCTGCAGGCAGCTCGATCACGACGGCGTCAGGCGCGGTCCCGACGTCGGTACCAGCCTGGTCCGCCGTTCCACCTGCGAGCTCCACCAGCAGGTCAACCACACGCTGCGCGGCAACGTCAGCCACGTGCCAGTCAACGCCACGTTCGAAGCGCTTGGACGCCTCGGACGGAAGCTTGTGGCGGCGGCGTGAGCGGGCTATGGATACTTCATCAAAGTGGGCGGCCTCCACCAGGATGTTCGTGGTGGAATCGGACACCTCCGTGTGGGCACCGCCCATGACACCGGCAATGCCGATGGCACCGGAGTCATCCGTGATCAACAGGTCCTCGACGTCGAGCGTGCGCACCTTGTCGTCGAGGGTGGTGATCTTCTCCCCCGCTACGGCCCGGCGGACCACGATGTCGCCCGCGAGCTTGTCGAGGTCGTAGCAGTGGTTCGGTTGGCCGAGTTCCAACATGACGTAGTTGGAGATATCCACGGGCAACGAGATACTCCGGATACCGGCCAGGCGGAGGCGGGAGGACATCCACGGCGGCGTGGGACGGGAAGCATCCACACCCCGCACGGTGCGTGCAACAAAGCGGTCGCAGCCAGGCTTGCCGTAGATGGGCGCGTCGTCGTTAAGCTTCACCCCGTAGCCACCCTGGAGGGAGGCAGGGGCGTTCACCTTCGACGCGGGGTCCACGAAGGACGTTCCTGTGGCGTGGGCGTACTCGCGGGCGACACCACGGATGGAGAACGCGTAACCACGGTCCGGCGTGACGTTGATTTCGGCCGCCTGGTCGTACAGACCCAGCAGTTCCATCGCGTCAGTGCCGATTTCCGGGTCAAGCCCGATGCGGGAAAGGACGAGGATGCCGTCGTGGTCATCACCGATGCCCAGTTCGCGGACGGAAGCGATCATTCCCGCAGACAGGTGTCCGTAGGTCTTGCGCGCGGAGATCTGGAAGTTCCCGGGCAGGACAGCACCAGGCAGGGTAACTACTACCTTGTCGCCTTCAACGAAGTTGTGGGCACCGCAAATAATGCCCTGCACACCCGAGGGGTCGATGCCCTTGCCGGTGAGGGTCTGCTCCTGTCCTTCCGGAACAACGCGGACCTGGCACCAGTTGATCGTCTTGCCGTTGGTCTGCGGTTCCTTGACCAGGCTCAGGACCTGGCCAACCACGATCGGACCCTTGAGTTCGTCGGTGGGACGGTGAACGCCTTCCTCTTCGAACCCGACCTTGACCAGGTCCGCCATGACGTCTTCGGCCGTTGCTTCGGCCGGTACCTGCGCGAATTCACGCAGCCAGGAAAGTGGGATACGCACTGTTAGATCTCCATCCCGAAGTGCTCGCTGAAACGTACATCGCCTTCGATCATGTCGCGCATGTCGCCAACTTCGTTGCGGAACATGAGCGTGCGCTCAATGCCCATGCCGAAGGCAAATCCTGAATAGACGTCCGGGTCAATGCCTGCTGCCCGGAGGACGTTGGGGTTGACCATGCCGCAGCCACCCCACTCGATCCACCGCGGGCCACCCTTGGCACCGGGGTGCCAGATGTCCAGCTCCGCAGAGGGCTCCGTGAACGGGAAGTAGTTGGGACGCAGGCGGATGGACGCTTCATCGCCGAACATCTGGCGCGCGAAATGCTCCAACGTGCCCCGCAGGTCCGCCATGCTGAGGTTCTTGTCGATGGCCAGGCCCTCGAACTGGTGGAAGACGGGCGTGTGTGTAGCATCCAGCTCGTCTGTGCGGAACACCTTGCCCGGGCACAGCACGTAGATGGGCACCTCGCGCTCCAGCATCGACCGGACCTGCACCGGGGAGGTGTGGGTGCGCATGAGCAGGTGGGCCTCAGGGGGCTCCACGAAGAACGTGTCCTGCATTTCGCGTGCCGGGTGGTCCGGCTTGAAGTTCAACGCATCGAAGTTGAACCACTCGGATTCGACCTCCGGGCCTTCGGCAATTTCCCAGCCCATGCCCACGAAGATGTCCGACACCCGGTCCTGCAAGGTGGACAGCGGGTGGCGCGCACCAGCACGACGCCGACGCGGTGCCGCCGTGACGTCGACCGTTTCCTCGATCAGGATGCGGGCGTCATTCTCTGCTTCAAGAACCTGGGTCCTTGCGGCGAGCGCCTGGTTGACCCGGCCGCGCGAGGAGCCCATGAGCTTACCGGCTGCCGCCTTGTGCTCCTTGGCCAGGCCGCCGATTTCGCGGTTGGCCAGGCTCAGTGGCGACTTCTCGCCCGTGTGGGCGAGGCGGACAGCCTTGAGTTCATCAAGGGAGGAAGCTGCCCCAATAGCGGCGATGGCGTCCTCGACGGCGGCGTTGATGGCGTCCTCATCCAGCGGATTCGGGATGGCGGCGCCTGGCAAAGTGTCAGTCATCTACTGTTCTTAGCTACGAGTTGGGAGCGGCCGGCAAGGCAGGCCTGCAAAACGAAAGGGCAGTGCTCACCGCGGACGGCGGGCACTACCCTTCAGTCTAGTTGAAGCGCACCGGCGTGGTTTAACCGCCGAAAGTCAAGAGTTCGACGGCGGCACCCGCCTGCGTTCCTAGGCTCCCGAAGCGGGCGGCGCGGTGGGCGGCGGAGGTACGTGGCCGTCGTCGTGCGCGCCGCGTGCCTGGGGCGCCGACTGCGCATCGGGCCGGTAGCCCTGGCCTGCCCAGTCCTGCTGGGGCTGGCCGTTCCAGACCTGGCCGTCCGGCGCGGCGCCTGCGAGCGCCGGCGACTTGCGGGCGGAGTTCCTCCGCAACAGCACGAAGAGCAGGACCAAGGCCGCGGCGACCACCAAAACAGCCACCAGGGTCCAGATGATCCACATGGGAATGCCAGGGTTGGCCTCGGCTTTCACCTGCACCGCTGTTTCGTTGATGGACAGCATGTCGAAGGTTGCCGTATTGCCGTCAACAACGGCGCCCTTGGCTTCCACGATCTTCCCGGGGAAGGTGAACTTGACGGAGGCTTCGTCGAACATGGACTTGGCCATGCTGGAGGCCTGGGGATCACTGGCGTCAGCGCCCGTGACACTGCCCATGGACATGACGTAGAAGTCGCCCTCCCTTTTCAAGTCGAAAGGGTTCTCTGAGCTGGACGACTCGGACAGCTTGGCCGGGTCGAGGTTCACCGCGGTGATTCGCTTGCCCTTGTACTTGTCGTCCTCGTAGTCCACCACGGTGGCACCCTCAGGAATATCCATCTCCTGGCTGCCGCTGCCGTTGGACTTCATGAATTCGTCGAAGGACTTGTCGCCGAGAACGGACTTCTGGATCGCGTAGACGACCTCGTAGTCGACACTTTTTTCGTTGTTGACCTTCACTGCCATGTTGAGCTTGACGCATCCGGTCAAGGCCACCATCACGGCTATCAGCACACCGATTACGCCCACGGCGCGTTTGACGTTCATTTCTTCTTTCCCCCATTCATCCCCATGCACGAGTGAGTGCTGGATCAGCGTATCCCCGCCTGCCGGCCACCGCCACACGCAACGGGACTAGCATGGCTTCATGACTCCCGGTCAACGCCTTCGGCAGTTCGCCAACGTGCTGAATCTGTCCACGCCCTTGGGTATTGCGGTGGCCTTTGCGTCCCGCTCCACGCTATCGAAGGGACCGCGGGGCCTCCTGATAGCGGCCGGATACAGCTGGAAGCTTCCTTTCGCCGGCGCTTTTACCGTGGGTAACGTCATCCTGTACCGGGCACCGCACGGCGCTGCGGGAAGCGACCCAGTGCTCCTGGGCCACGAAGAACGCCACAGCACCCAGTACGCGTACTGCCTCGGCTTGCCCTTCTTTGCCCTCTATGGAGCGGCGGCGTGCTGGTCCATGGTTCGCACCGGGAATCCTGGAAAGGCGAACTTCTTCGAGCGCCAGGCCGGACTGGAGGCAGGCGGGTACGTGGAGTCACCCAACTGCGGGCAGCATCGGCACACCGACGATCGAATCGAGGCTTAGGCATGGAACGAACCATCACAGTAACGGGGACCGGAACCGCGACGGCGGTACCGGACCAGGTGACATTGACTCTCGGCGTCGAGACCCGCCGGGAGACCGCAGCGAAAGCATATGACGACGCCGGCAGGTCGGCGGCCGCCGTCGCGTCCGCTTTGCGCGCTGCGGGGGTCACAGACGCCGAACTGCGAACGACCGGATTGAACCTGCGCGCCGACCTCGTGTGGGTAGAAGGGCAGGGCCAGAAGGTGACGGCCTATGTGGCTTCCACGACCCTGCACGTGGGGATACGGTCGCACGGCGAGGCGCCCGCCGCCATCGCTGCGGCGGTCGCCGCCGGCGGTGACGACATCCGGATCAATGGCTTGGAGCAGGGCCTGGCGGACCCAGCAGCTGTCACAGCACAGGCGCAGGAAGCGGCATGGAGGGACGCCCTGGCCCGCGCCGAACAGTACGCTGGCCTTGCCTCTGCCCGGCTTGGTTCCGTGCTCTCCATCTCCCAGCAGCCGGTTCAAGGCGCCCCCATTCCCTTGGGTGGAATGGTCCGCGCCTCCTTCGCCGCTGAGGCGCTGCCGGTCGAGGCGGGTGAGTCTGCCGTCTCGGCCAGTGTCACCGTGCAATGGGAATTGATCTAATGGATTGCTCCTGCACCCAGCTTGGAATCCTGCTGAGTGCTTAGCGCGGTCCGAACCACCACCGCTATCCCCTGGGCGGTCAGTTCCAGCGGCATTGACGGGGCCGTCCCACCAGGAGGCACTTGCTCCGGCAAATAGGGGACGTGGATGAAGCCGCCCCGAACACCGGACCGGTTCGCCAAAGAATGCATCAGACCATAGAAGAGATGGTTGCAGACGTAGGTACCGGCCGTCTGGGAGATCTCACCCCTGATACCGGCAATCTGGAGATTCCTGAGCGCGGCCTTGATGGGCAGGCTGGAGAAGTACGCGGCGGGCGCCCCGGGAACGACTTCCTCGTCGATGGGCCGCTGGCCTTTGTTATCCGGAATCCTTGCGTCATCGCAGTTGATGGCCACGCGTTCAAGCGATATCCGGTCCCGGCCACCTGCCAGGCCCACGGACACCACAACGTCCGGGTTGAAACGGGATACGGCGTCATTGAGAACCATCACCGACTCGCCAAAAACGCAGGGCAGCTCCAGGGCTTCAACGGCGAGCCCCTCAGCCCGTAGCGACTGCCGGGCACGCTGGACAGCAAGCCAGGAGGGATTGACGGTTTCCTGGCCGAACGGTTCGAAGCCCGTAAGCAGAATCATGGGCCAACCATAGCAACGCCTGATCCCCAATCTTGCGGCACCGGATTCGAAGGCCTTGACATTGATTCGAACATACATTCGAATAGAGTCCATGAGATGGGACGCACAAGCACTTTCACCGATGCGTGAACCGGCTCCGGAAACAGCCGGCAGTCCGGCTCCAAGCCCTGCCCCGGCAATGGATGCCTTGCTGCCCTTGGCCGGGCTTGTGCGTTCCGTCTCTACACCCGAATTCTCCGGAGTCACCTTCCATGAGGTCACCGCAAAGTCAGTGCTCAACAAGGTGCCTTCGGGTTCCAATATGCCGTTCGAGTGGACGGTCAACCCCTACCGCGGGTGCAGCCATGCCTGCGTCTACTGCTTCGCACGCAAGACCCACACGTATTTGGAATTCGATGCCGGCCGCGACTTCGACTCCCAGGTGGTCGTCAAGATCAACGCAGCCGAGGTACTCCGGAAAGAACTGGCCAAGCCTTCCTGGGGACGCCACCAAGTAGCCCTGGGCACCAACACGGACCCTTATCAAAGGGCCGAAGGCCGTTATGCCTTGATGCCAGGCATAATCCGGGCCCTTGCCGATTCGGGCACACCGTTCTCCATCCTGACCAAAGGCACGCTGTTGGCCAGGGACATCCCCCTGCTGAAGCACGCAGCCACCCTGGTTCCCGTGGACCTAGGCATTTCATTGGCAATGACCAACCAGGACCTCGCGGCCCTCATCGAGCCGGGAACTCCCTCCCCCAAGGCCCGATTGAAGCTCATTGCCCGCCTCCGGGATGCAGGCCTGGGCTGCGGCGTCATGGCCATGCCCATCCTGCCGTGGCTCACTGATTCCGACGAAGCCCTCGATTCCCTGTTCTCCGAATTGGCCCGGTCCGGAGCCACGGGTGTCTCCGCCGGCGCCCTCTACCTCAAGCCTGGCACCCGCGAGTGGTACATGAAGTGGCTTGCTGCCGAACACCCCGGGCTGGTGGGCAGGTACCGGCGGCTCTACGGGAACGGCTCATACGCCTCCAAGGAGTACCGCGCATGGTTGTCTGGACGGACCAACCACTTCAAGGCCAAATACGGTTTCACCGGGAGCTCCGGATTCAGCCACCGCAACGCGCGGTATACAGCGGCACAGGCACCCTCGCCGGCCGGAACAGCAGCCGCTCCCCTGCCGGGACAACAGTCACTGTTCTAAACTTCGCTTGCTCGCCACTCAGGCGGGTGTGGAGACCCGCTCCAGCAAGGCCCGGACGATGGGAAGGTCCGCAGGAATCCACGGAAGAGCCAGAGCTTCCCCATGATCGGCCAACGGGACCCAGCGGAGTTCGTCATGGTCTTCAAGCGCAACGGGTTGGCCCGCTGTCACTTCAGCGAACCACACCCGCATGCTGGCCCGCTCATTGAGTGCCCAGCCTGCCACGCTCCCTGATTCCAGCTCCGGGCCGAGCTGAACCTCGATTCCCAGCTCCTCCGCGAGTTCGCGGTGCAATGCCGCTTCCGGGGTTTCACCTGGTTCAACCTTGCCGCCGGGGAATTCCCACATGCCCGCGAATTGGGGTGGGGCCGTACGACGGGCTACCAGCAAATTTCCAGGGGCTACCAAAGAGTCGACGATGGCCGCACCAACGACGTTTATCACTGCAGTCACGGCAACAGTCTATGGGCCGGACCGTGGGCATGGTCACAGGAGTAACCCCTGATCCCAACAGCAAACTAGACTTGTTATCGGATTTTCTTCCATTTTTCCCAGCTCAAACGCCGCCCCAGAAACAGGTCTATGTCTACCACCGTGTTCCAGCCCGTCGCCGTCAAGAAGTCGGGGCGCCACCTTGGCTTGGCCATCCTGGCCCTGGCCATGGGCGGGTTTGCCATCGGCACCACAGAGTTCGCCATGATGGGCCTGTTGAAGGAGGTCGAGACGGGCCTGGGGATCAGCACCCCACAAGCGGGCAGCCTCATCTCGGCCTACGCACTGGGTGTAGTCATCGGAGCCCCTGTCTTCGCTGCGTTGGGAGCGAAGTTGCCCCGCAAGCACTTGGCACTGGGTCTCATGCTGTTCCTGGCGATAGCGAACCTGACGTCTTTCATTGCTCCGGACTACGGCCTGATGCTGCTCTCCCGCTTCGCTTCGGGCCTTCCGCATGGAGCGTTCTTCGGGGTGGCAGCCGTCATCGCTGCGGGCCTTGTGGCTCCCACCAAACGCGGCTGGGCCATCTCCATGGTCATGGCGGGCCTGACGGTCTCCAATGTCATCGGAGTCCCCTTGGCTACGTGGGTGGGCCAGACCTTTGGGTGGCGCCTGCTCTTCGTCATCGTCGGCGCCATCGGCCTGCTCACGGTTGCCATGATGTGGAAGTTTGTCCCCTTCGAAGCTGCGCACCCGGACGCCAGCATCCGCCGGGAACTTGGAGCGCTGAAGAGGCTTCAGGTGTGGCTGGCCCTCCTGATCGGCATCATCGGTTTCGGCGGCTTCTTCGCCGTGTACACCTACATCGCACACACCATGACGTCCGTGGCCGGCCTCCCCGAGTACCTCATTCCCGCCGTCGTTGCCCTTTATGGACTCGGCATGGTTGTCGGAAACATCATCGGTGGCCGGCTGGCGGACAAGTCCGTGATGGGTACCATCTACTGGGTCATGCCCGGTATCGCCGCTGCGCTGGTGGTCTACGCCATCGCAGCCCACTGGGCCTGGTCGGCTTTCCTGATGGCCTTCGTGGTCGGCGGTATCGGCTCGATGCTGACGCCGGCACTGCAGACCAGGCTCCTCGACTCAGCCCCGGGCGCCGCCTCGCTGGCCTCGTCGCTGAACCACTCAGCCCTCAACATCGCCAACGCCCTGGGTGCCTTCCTCGGTGGCACGGTCATTGCCTGGGGCTGGGGTTACGTCGCCCCCGCCCTGGTAGGTGCGGTTCTCGCCCTCCTCGGCTTGGGCGTTGCTGTCATCAGTGGCATCGTGGAACGCAGGACCACCCTGACCTCCTGATCGCCAGTGGCATCAAACGACGAATGGCTCCGCATCCGCGGAGCCATTCGTCGTTAATCACCTGAATTCACAGGCTTAATGAAGTCGCTAGGCCTGGGCCTGGACACGCTCAATGTCAGGTTCAAGGTAGATGACCCGAGCGATCGGAACCGCCGCACGGATCCGTTGCTCGGCGTCGTCGATTCCCTTCGCGATCTCTTCGCCGGTCTCGGAAGCTCCCATGGAGATCTTGGCGGCAACCAGCAACTCATCCGGACCGAGGTGCAGGGTCTTGAGATGGATGATCCGGGTGCCGTCGGCCTGCAAAGCTTCGGAGATGCGCTGGACGTCTTCCTTCGTGGCAGACTCCCCCAACAGCAGCGATTTGGTTTCCATGGCCAAAACCACAGCGATGGCGACCAGCAGCAAGCCAATCATCGCGGTACCGAGGGCGTCCCAGACTCCGTCTCCGGTGACCAGGGTCATGCTGACGCCGAAGAGCGCAAAGACCAAACCAAGCAGGGCGCCGAAATCTTCGAGCAAGATGACGGGAAGTTCGGGCTGCTTGGCGTTGCGGACAAACTTGACCCAGCTCTGCTTGCCGCGGACGTGGTTCGATTCGATGATTGCCGTGCGGAAGGAGAAACCTTCAGCGATGATCGCCCCCACCAGAACAGCCAGGGGCACCCACCAGAAGCTGCCCTCGATGCCGTGCGGATGCTGGAACTTCTCCCAGGCCTCATAGAGGGCAAACAGGCCACCGACGCTGAACAACACAATGGAAACGATGAAAGCGTAAATATAGCGTTCCCGGCCATAGCCAAAAGGATGCTCCGGGCTGGCGGCCCGCTTGGAACGCTTGCCTCCAACCAGCAACAGGACCTGGTTGCCGGAATCGGCCACAGAGTGGATTGCCTCTGCGAGCATGGACGATGACGCTGTCAGGAAAAACGCAATGAACTTCAGAACAGCGATGGTCAGATTGGCGGCAAGTGCCGCCACAATCGCTTTGGTACCGCCACCTGCAGCCACGAAAGCTTCACCTCTTCGGGTATGGGAAAGTATGGGAAAGGCCAAGAAGAGTCGTCATCGTCTGATCTTGCAAGCAATACCGTACCCGGCGGCGCGGTATTTACACATTCTCCACTCGGGCGCCTCGCTGCGAACGCGCACTGGCATAAAGACAAACAGTGGCGGCGGTGCCCAGGTTCAAGCTTTCCGCTGCCCCGTAGACGGGCACGGCGACACGGTGGTCGGCCAGTGCCAGCTCTTCGTCCGACAAGCCTTGGGCCTCATTGCCGAAGAGCCACGCGGTAGGGGCTTCCAGGGCGTAGTCGGACGCCACGGAGCCATTGCCCAGCCGCCGCGCGGCATTTTCGTCCTGGAGCTTGTCCAGGTTGAGGGTTCCGTAGCCGTCAGCGGCCAGGATTCCGATCCCGCGTTCCCGGCACCGGGCCACAAGTTCTTCGACGTCCACGCCCAGGACCACTGGAAGGTGAAAGAGTGAACCGGCAGTGGAGCGGACAGCCTTCGGGTTGTAGATGTCCACACTGGAACCGGTCAGGACAACAGCGTCCGCTCCGGCCGCATCAGCGGCACGAAGGACGGTGCCGGCATTGCCGGGGTCACGCACCTGGCACATGACCGCGAGAAGCCGGGGACCGGCGTCGAGCACTGACTCGAGGCTGACGTCCACAAAACTGCAGACAGCGACGATCCCTTGGGGGTTGACTGTGTCCGCCATGGCGGACAGAACGTCATCGCTCGCCAGCCGGAGCAACGTACCCTGCGCCAGGTCGGCGAGCTCGGGCAGGCGGTCGAGACACGCCTCGCTGGCAAAAACTTCATGCACGACGGCGGCCCCTCCGGCCGCCGTGCGCTCACGGTGCAGGGTCAACGCCTCACGCACCGCCTGCGGACCTTCAGCAAGGAACCGTCCGCGTTTTAAACGCGCCGGGCGCCCGGCAAGCTTGGCGACATCCCTCACCCGATCTGCTCGGGGGTTGGTCATCGTAAAGTCTTGCGGGCGCCCGGTTTCGTTCATATATAGAACTTTAGTGGCAGTTGCGACTAGTTCTTGATCTGCTGGCGGGCTTCGCCGCCGGCCGGCTCGAAACCGGCAGCCTTTGCAGCTTCGACCGTGGAGAACCAGTACTCAGCAGCGGTGGTGTTGTACCAGGTGGAACCCGGCACGTGGTACTTCTTGGACTCGGCGTTGCCCTTGATGGCGTAGCCTTCCGGAGCCTCGTCACCGTCAGCGGCAACTGCGCCGTCGATGGCCGGCTTCTCGGAAACGACAGCCTTGACAGCCGGAGCGGTAGCAACAGCCGGAGCAACCTTGGCCTTCGGGGCAGCCTTGGCAGCCGGAGCGGAGGTGTCAGCCGGGAGTGCACCCTTGGCAACGTTCACCAGGGCGGCGAAAGCGTTGGCGTCGGAGACAGCCAGTTCAGCCAGCATACGGCGGTCAACCTCAACCTCAGCAGCCTTCAGGCCCTGGATGAGACGGTTGTAGGTGAGGCCGTTGGCGCGGGATGCAGCGTTGATACGCTGGATCCAGAGGCGACGGAAGTCGCCCTTCTTCTTGCGGCGGTCGCCGTAGCTGTACACAAACGAGTGCAGCAGCTGCTCTTTTGCCTTGCGGTACAGGCGCGAACGCTGACCGCGGTAACCCTTGGCGCGTTCGAGGACAACCCGGCGCTTCTTGTGGGCGTTTACCGCCCGCTTCACACGTGCCACGTGCGTACTCCTTCAGAAATCTTTATCCCAAGCTGCTACTGCCGGAATCCCGGCCGGCCTGAGAAGGCTTTTGGTGTAGTCGGTTCCTGCCGGATGGCAGTAACCAAAGAACTTGGAACTTAGAGGCCGAGCATCTTCTTGATGACCTTGGCGTCACCCTTGAAGACGAGCTTGTCGCCGGCGAGGCGACGGGTCAGCCTGGAGGACTTGTGCTCCAGGTAGTGACGGCGGTTGGCCTGCTGACGCTTCAGCTTGCCCGTACCGGTCAGCTTGAAGCGCTTCTTAGCACCGCTGTGGGTCTTCATCTTCGGCATGGGAACCGATCTCCTTACGTATCCACGGACAAGTCCGCGATTCTTTCGCGCAGCCGGCCAACGGGGGCCGACGTGCTGGTTGCTTGCCGGTGGAGGCGAGGCCTCCGCGGCGTTGAACTAAGTGGTCTTGCGGGCTGCAGGCTTCGGAGCGGCCTTGGGGGCCGCAGGCCGGGCTGCGGGCTTGGGAGCCGCCGGCTTGGCGACAGGCTTGGGAGCCGAGGGAACTGCAGGCTTCGGAGCCGCGGCCGGAACAGCAGGCTTGGGAGCCGCCTCTACCGGCGCTGCCTTGGGAGCCGGAGCTTCCTCGGCAACGGGTGCTTCTTCTGCTGCTTCAGGCGCCTCTTCGGCAACCGGAGCCTCAGAGGCAACTTCTTCGACGACCGGCGCTTCTTCAGCTGCGGGCGCCTCGGTTGCTGTCGCCGGAGCTTCCTGCTTGGTTTCCTCTTCAGAAACCTTGAAGCCTTCGGGCAGAAGGTCAGCAATGCTCTGCGTCAGCGGAGCCTGCTCCCCCGTGGTGTCCACGCGCGCTGCGGCCTTGGCTTCGTTCTGGGCCTTGGCTTCTGCGCGCTGGCTGGCACGGCGGGCTTCGGCCTTGGCCTCTGCCTTGTTCTTCAGCGGTCCGATCACCATGACCATGTTGCGGCCATCGATGCGCGGGCTGGACTCAATGACGCCAACCTCGGCCACATCTTCAGCGAAACGCTGCAGCAGGCGGATGCCCATTTCAGGACGCTGCTGCTCGCGGCCACGGAACTGGATCATGGCCTTGACCTTGTCACCGGCTCCGAGGAAGCGCAGAGCGTGCCCACGCTTGGTTTCGTAGTCGTGCTTGTCGATCTTGAGGCGGAAACGAATTTCCTTGAGAACCGTGTTGGTCTGGTTCTTGCGGGCTTCGCGCGCCTTGACTGCGGCTTCGTACTTGTACTTGCCGAAGTCCATCAACTTGCAAACAGGAGGCTTAGCCTGCGGCGCAACTTCAACGAGGTCGAGATCGGATTCTGCAGCCAGACGCAGTGCGTCCTCGATGCGGACAATTCCTACCTGTTCGCCGGCAGGACCGACCAGCCGCACCTCGGGGACGCGGATACGCTCATTGATTCTTGGCTCGCTAATGTTAAAGCTCCTGTGGTTGTGGTGGTGTCACCGGCAATAAGAGAAGGCCCCCAATTGCTGGTGCAATCGAAGGCCTCGAAGATCGGCTGCACTTCCCCAACGGGAAAGTACGCACAGCCGGGGATAACCCCGGAGTGTCCGACCAGGTACCCGGCAACCTCTTGTCCCGTAAGGGAATCCTGTCCCCGGAGGGAAACGGCTGACGCGGGTGGGAGAGAACTCCGCTTGCAAACTGAAAGACAATTCTACAGAAACAACCCGCCAAGCGCACATTGCGGTGGCGGGACTGTTGGCTATAGATCTCACCGCGGATATCCATGGTGAAAATCCTGGTGAATAACGACTTCCAGTCGGTCTGTGACAAGCTTACCAGTATGAGCACTGAAGACAGCAATTCCCGCAACTCCTTCGGCGGAGACGCCCCCTCCGCTGACGCCGGGGTCTCCCAGCAGATCCGCGACATCGCCGAGGTTCCGGCCGTGGAGGTCATCACTACCGGCGCCGTTCACCTGATGAGCGCTGCAGCCGTCAAGGTTGGTCTTGCCGACGACCCCAACGCAGAAGACCTCAAGGACCTTGACGAGGCCCGCAAGCTGATCACCGCACTTGCCGGACTGGTATCGGCCGCGGCCCCCGAAATTGGATCCCAGCATGCCGGACCGTTGCGCGATGGCCTGCGCTCCTTGCAGCTGGCCTTCCGCGAAGCCTCCATCATCCCGGACGCGCCCGGCAAGGGCCCGGGCGAAAAGTTCACCGGACCGGTGAACTAGCCGCGTACTGCCTGCATAACCACCGACGGCGGGTCGACCACATTGGTCGGCCCGCCGTCGTCGTCTGTTCACTCCCTGTTACGCCTAGACCTTGGCAGCCCGGCGACGAATGGATGTAAGAACCAGTCCCATGGCGCACAGCGCGACGCCGGCAATCCCCACCGCCGCGAATCCCCCGGACGGGCCGACAGTGTCGATGAAAACCCCGGCCAAGGGTGCACCCAAAGCGACACCGGCGGTGAGGGCAGAGCCGTACCAGCCCATGGCTTCGCCGCGACGATCCTCGTCCACCAGATCCGCTACCTTCTCGGAGGACGCGGACAGGACCGGGGCACACAACAGTCCCGGGAGGAGCGAGAGGAACGCAAGGGTCCAGGTGTCATGGGCGAAGCCCATCGGAATGGTCAAAGCGGCCATGCCCAGCAGGAGGATCATGGGCGAAACGGACAGCTTCATTGAGCCGTAGATCAGGCCGCCGACCACCGAGGCCGCGCACCAGAAGAAGAAGACGATGCCGATTTCATTTTGGTGCCCGCCCCGCTCCAGCAGCCCCACAATGCTGACGTCGGAGCCGCTGAGCACCATGCCGGAACCAGCGGCGACTGCGAAGAGCGCGGCAACGGAAACCGTAAACCAGGTGAAGTTCCTGGCCACCCGGTTCTTCAGTGCTGAGGTGCGTGAGGTGACGGACGCCATTTCGGAAGCCGCTTCCTGGACGTGCGCGGGGGCAGAAGCCACCATCGCAGCCTCCGCCGCAGCCAGGTCGGCCGACTCCCGGTCGGCAGATTCCTCCGGCGTGCACGCGACATCGCTCCGGGTGGGCGGGTTGAACCACATGAGGAATAGTCCCGCCACGGAAACGGAGACACCCACGGCAGTGAGGCCGAGAGCCGAATAGCCGCTCGTGGCCACCACTGCGCCCACGGCCGGACCGATCATGAACACAACCTCGGTGGCAATGGAGTCCAGGGCGAACGCCGAACGGCGCTGTTCCCCATCCACCAAAACACCCAACGATTGTCGGACAACACTGAAGATCGGCAAGGTGAAAAGGCCGCCTATAAAAACCAGCGGCAGCAGCCACTGGTAGGAAACGTGCGGCACAATCGACCAAATCACGGTCTCGGAAATGACGGAAGGGATCAAGGCCTTCCGCAGCCCCACCATATCCACCCTGCGGCCACGCCACGGTGCACCCAGGGCGATGCCGATGGTCATGACCGCGGCCGCCGCTCCAGCGGCGGCATAACCTTGCCCAAGCGTCAGGACAATGTGGAGGGTGAGGAGCACCCCGGCGGCAGAATGTGGAATGCGGGCAATCATGCCCACCACCAGCAGACGCCGGACAGGCCGGATGGACAGCATCTCTTTATAGAGAGCGAAGTTCACTCAATCCTCTTTTCCCCGGGCAACCCCGGGGAACCGGACCTGCCATTAGTGCGGCGCGGGCTCCTGTGCTGCGCGCTGCAGTTTGATCTCCATGGAATCGACACCCTCGGCAAAGGAGTCCATGCTTGCCCATGCTTCGTTCAACTGGCCGACAAGCGTCTGCACCGCCGCGGCGTCCAGCCCGTCCTCAAGGAAGAGCACCACACGCAGTTCCGGACCCGGACCGCCGCCTTGCACCTGGCGCCCGTCGGCCGTGAGGGACGCAACGCCACCTCCGGCCCGCGTCTCAAGGCGCCGGACCGCGGGGAAAGCTGAAATTGTCGAAACGAGAGCAGTCTCCAGTTGATCATCCAGGTATGACGGCGTCCAGTCCTTCTGTTGGGCCAGAGCCCACAGGGCCGGTCGCCGGACCACGAAGGCGAAGTCGGAACCGGGATCCACAACCAGCAGCTGGGCGCCTTCCGATACTGCCGAAAGCGCCGCCCGCGCGGCGTAAACAGCCACCGGGCGCGCCTGCGGATGCCACAGTTCCAGAGCAGCCGCGGAGGTGAACACAGGCATTGCCGTACGGCCATCGGGTGCCTTGAGTGTGACCAATGCCATATCGGCCTGTTTGTCGGCATGCAGCCCGTCAACGCCTTCGGCTTCCTCGGCCAGCTGGGCCACGACCGGAACAAAGACCCGGGCCGTAGCCAGGGAGGCTACCACTTCGGCTTCGCCGCCGGTGCCGTTAAACAGCCCGGCTATGGCAGCGAGGTAGCCGGCGTCCGCGCTTCCGTCATCATCTTCGAAGTTGTGAATCTTGGCGTCGTCACCGGCAAGGCTCCTACCGGCCCACGGCTGGCCCGCCGAGTCCGTCGCCCCGCCCGCACCGGCCAACGCCGCCGCTATATGACCCGGCAGTTCACGCTTTTCCGGCTGGTGTGCCTCCTGCCCGGCTGTGTGACGGCCCATCAGCGGCGGCCGGCCACGTCCAGCGCTTCGGGCAAGGTGAAGGCGCCCGCATACAGGGCCTTACCGACAATCGCACCCTCAACACCGAGCGGCACCAGTTCGCGCAGGACCCGGAGGTCCTCCAGGCTGGAGATACCGCCCGAAGCCACAACCGGCTTGCCGGTCTTCTCCACCATCTGGCGCAGCAGATCCACGTTGGGGCCCTGCAAGGTGCCGTCCTTGGTCACATCCGTCACAACGTAACGGGCGCATCCTGCGTCCTCGAGCCGGGCCAGCACTTCCCAGAGGTCCCCGCCCTCCTTCGTCCAGCCGCGGCCGGCAAGGGTGGTACCCCGGACATCAAGCCCGACGGCGATCTGGTCACCAAAACGCTCGATCGCCCGCTTGGTCCAGTCCGGGTTCTCCAATGCAGCCGTGCCAAGGTTCACCCGCGCAACGCCCAGTTCGAGGGCACGCTCAAGGGATTCGTCATCCCGCAGGCCGCCGGACAGCTCGACTTTGACGTTGAGCTGCGAAACAACCTCGCTGATGAGCGCGGCGTTGTTTCCCCGGCCGAAAGCGGCGTCCAAGTCAACCATGTGAACCCACTCCGCCCCGGCATTCTGCCAGTTGAGGGCTGCCTCGAGGGGAGTTCCATAGCTGGTTTCCGAACCTGCCTCTCCTTGCAGGAGGCGCACCGCCTGGCCGTCGACAATATCGACGGCAGGCAGGAGTTCCAGGACGGACTGGGAGGAGGTGGTCATGAGGGTCCTTGCAGTGTGAGGGTTCGCCGGCGTACCACGCCGCGATTCAGTTGGCGGGAAGTGTCAGGAGGTAGGCAGCCAGCAGGGACATCCCGGCCAGCACGTAAAAAGAAATGGAAACCCAGCGGGGCTTCTTCTGTTGATGGAAGGAAAGTCCCCCACCCACCAACAGTCCCGCCAGGCCCATAAGGACTACAGACCACATTCAGGCAGCACCGCTCCCGGACGATTCCGGAGCGGGCTTCCGCAGGCCCTCGACCCAGTTGCGCAGGAGCCTTGCTCCGGCATCCCCTGATTTCTCGGGGTGGAACTGGGTAGCGCAGAGGGGACCATTCTCGACGGCGGCAATGAACCGTGCGCCGTGCTCGGACCAGGTAACCTTCGGGGGCTCCATGCGGGGCTGGACAACATCGAAGTTCCACTCCTGCACCCCATACGAGTGCACGAAGTAGAAACGTTCCTGCTCGACCCCTGCGAAGAGTTTGGAACCTTCCGGGACGTCCACGGTGTTCCAGCCCATGTGCGGCACCACGGGAGCCGGAAGCAGCTCCACCTTGCCGGGCCATTCAGCCATGCCTTCGGACTCGGTGCCGTGCTCGACGCCGGCTTCGAAGAGCACCTGCAGGCCCACACAGATAGCAAGCACCGGACGCCCGCCGGCGACACGACGACCAATCATGCGGATGGCATCGACAGCTTTGAGTTCCTTCATCACGGTCTCGTAGGCACCGACTCCGGGAACAACCAGTCCGTCGGCGTTGAGCACGTCCTCCGGCTTGGAGCTGAGCAGCACGTGCGCTCCTGCCCTTTCGAGGGCGCGGACGGCGGAACGGACGTTCCCGGATCCGTAATCCAGAACTGTCACCGTGGGCTTGCCCTCCGGCGACTCCGGCTTCACCGAAGCGGTGGCGTCGGCCACTGCTCCGTCTTTCAAAAACTGGCCGCTCACAGGGCCCCCTTGGTGGACGGGATTCCCTCAACACGGGGATCGGACTCAACGGCCGCACGGAGTGCACGCGCGAACGCCTTGAACTGGGCTTCGACAATGTGGTGCGGATCGCGGCCCGCGAGAACGTTCATGTGCAGGCAAATTCCCGCGTGCAAAGTGATCGCTTCGAAGACGTGCCGGGTCAGTGAACCTGTGAAGTGGCCGCCGATGAGGTGGTACTCCTGCCCGGCAGGCTCACCGCCGTGCACCAGGTAGGGGCGGCCGGAAACATCCACGACGGCGTGCGCCAAGGCCTCGTCCAGCGGCACGGTGGCCTCGCCAAAACGACGGATGCCTGCCTTGTTGCCCAAGGCCGTACGCAGGACCTCGCCAAAGGTAATGGCGACGTCTTCCACGGTGTGGTGGGCATCGATGTGGGTGTCACCGGTGGCCTTGACGGTCATGTCGATCAGCGAGTGCTTGCACAGGGCGGTCAGCATGTGGTCGTAGAAGGGTACTGAAGTGCTGATGTCCGAAATGCCGGAGCCATCCAGGTTGATCTCCACCAGCACGGAAGACTCACTGGTGGTGCGCTCCATGCGGGCAGTGCGGGCAGCGGACGGCGTAGCGCCGGTTTCGCTCATTGGGGAACGTCCTTCTACAGGGAGGATGGGTTGGTCTATTGACAAGTTTAGGCGCGCTGGGAAACCGCGCCGTCCAGGAGGGCTTCCAGCGCCTCCAGGAAGGCAGTGGTTTCCGGCTCGGTTCCGGCCGTGACGCGCAAGTGCCCGGGGATGCCGACATCGCGGATCAGCACGCCGGCATCGAGCAGGCCCTGCCAGATCGTGTGAGGATCCTCCAGCCCGCCGAAAAAGACGTAGTTGGAGTCCGACGCCGCGGGCTTGAGTCCCATGCGGAGAAGTTCGGTCACGATGCGATCCCGCTGGACCTTGATGTCTTCGACGTCGGCCATAAGGGCTTCGCGGTGCGTCAAGGCCGCGAGGGCGGTGGCCTGGGTGATGGCTGAGAGGTGGTACGGGAGTCGTACCAGCCGGATCGCGTCTGTTACCTCCGGGGCCGCAGCCATGTAGCCAAGGCGTGCTCCAGCCAAGGCGAACGCCTTGCTCATGGTTCGGGAGACAATCAAACGCTCGCGCCCGGGCAGGAGGGTCAGGGCACTGGGAGTGTTGTCGTGGGCAAACTCGTGGTAGGCCTCATCCACGATCACGATGGCCTGACTTGCTTCGCCGGCTTCATACACAGCCTCAACCACATCCAGAGTCAAACCTGTGCCCGTTGGATTGTTCGGCGAGCACAGAAAGACGACGTTGGCCCCGGTCTCACGGACCTGTTGGGCTGCCGACTGCGCATCCAGTCCGTAGTCGTCGGCACGAACGCCACGGATGTACTCAGTGTCCGTTCCGCTGGCGAGCAACGGGTACATGGAGTACGTGGGAGGGAAACCAAGGGCTTTGCGCCCCGGGCCGCCGAATGCCTGGAGAATTTGCTGCAGGACTTCGTTGGAGCCGTTGGCAGCCCAGATGTTGTCCGCAGAAAGGCCGTGGCCGAGGTACTCCGCCAGGGCTACCCGAAGGTCGGTGAATTCGCGGTCCGGATAGCGGTTCAAGCCAGTGGCGGCGGCGGCCACTGCCTCCGTAATGGCCGCCTGCACATCAGCAGGGACGCCATGGGTGTTTTCGTTGACGTTGAGCAAAACGGGGACATCGAGCTGCGGTGCGCCGTAGGGGCTCAATCCACGCAGGTTGGTCCGGAGGGGAAGTCGGTCAAGTCGCTCAAGCTGCTCACTCACTACAACAGTTTAAGGGGCCACCGCGACTGCCGAGTAACTGTGACGTACGGGCAGAGGAAAGACACGCGTATTGCGGGCATCAGTGGGCCGGCACGAACAACTGCTGCCCTGGAAGGATCCGGCCACCACGGAGGTCGTTCAGCTGGATGATTTCGGCAATGACTTCACGCGGGTCCCGCTCCGGAGCCGCAGCGCCGGCAATACCCCACAGCGACTGGCCGGGCTGCACTGTCACGGACACCGCAACGGGCGGCTGCAACTGCGCCTGGGAGTCGGAAGCCTTTGCCGGCGAGGTGATAACCCCTGCGAGGCTAAGGAGAGCAGCCACCAGTAGCATGGCCGGGATACCAAAGAAGACCATGCGGCCTCGGCGGGTGAGGCGGAGACGTGCGGGCGCCGGAGCGGTGCGGAAATCAGCGAACGAAGTGATTGCGGACATGAGCTGAGCCCTTCTGAGCTATTGCGCCGCTCCGGAAGTCCCGGATCAGCGCTGCCAATTCATTGTGTTCCTCCCGGCGGCGCCGGATGTTCGAACGGCTTGTTCGAACATCCACCGTCAGCGCGAGGTTTATAGAACACATATTCGAACCTTGCTATGACATTTTTAGCACTTATCAACGAACGGTGTCGAGACTCGCTAGAACAAATGTTTGATAAACGCCTGTGCCTGCCCTACGTTTGAGTGAAGAAACAGCACTGTTTCAGTGGAACAGGAGGGTCTGACATTTTTTCCAGGCCCTGCATCCCCGGCTCTCTTCGGGGCGGAAGGAAAGGCATTGGCGAACATGGCAGCAAAAGCCACAGGCGGCGGGGCACCCCTGCGAAGCCAACAGCCTCAAAAGACTCCCAAGAGCCTGACCGTACGTCAGAAGAAGATCCTGGAGACCATCCAGCGGTCAGTCAATGACAACGGTTATCCGCCCAGCATGCGCGAGATTGGCGACACCGTAGGACTGGCCAGCCTGTCCAGCGTGACGCACCAGCTGTCACAGCTGGAAAAACTTGGCTACCTCCGCCGGGACCCCAAACGACCCCGCGCCATGGAAGTGTTGATGCCCCTGACCCTCGACGGCGGCCCGATCCCGGGCGTCGAGGCTCCGGCAACGCTGCGAAGCGCCGGCGGCATGGCCGTCACCGAACTGGTAAGCGCCAGCGACACCGCCATGGTTCCGTTGGTCGGCCGCATTGCAGCAGGTGGTCCCATCCTCGCCGACCAGACCGTTGAGGACGTGCTCCCGCTGCCCAGGCAACTCGTGGGACACGGTGAGCTCTTCATGCTCAAAGTGGCAGGAGACTCAATGATCGATGCCGCCATCTGCGACGGCGACTGGGTGGTTGTCCGCCGTCAGAACGATGCCATCAACGGCGACATCGTGGCGGCGCTGCTCGATGATGAGGCCACCGTGAAAACGTTCCGTCAGCGGGACGGACACACCTGGCTGCTGCCCCAGAACACCCAGTACGAACCCATTCTCGGCGACCAAGCCACCATCATGGGCAAGGTCGTGTCCGTACTTCGCTCCATCTAGCCTCTCAGGCCTTCCGGGCGGATTCCAGGCGCTCCAGGACCCCACGTACCACCGAACGGTCCGTCGTGGCCCAGAAGGGAGGCAGAGCGGCCCGCAGGAACCCTCCATACCGTTCTGTCGAGAGCCGTGAATCCAGGACGGCCACTACCCCCTTGTCCCCCGTTGAACGGATCAGGCGCCCCGCGCCCTGCGCCAGCCGGATGGCAGCGTGGGTGGCCGAAACCGCCATGAATCCGTTGCCGCCGGACTGCGCCACCGCACGGGAGCGGGCAGTCATGAGGGGGTCATCGGGCCGCGGGAACGGAATCCGGTCAATGACCACCAGGCGGCATGAACCGCCTGGCACGTCCACGCCCTGCCACAGGGACATGGTTCCGAAAAGGCACGTATCCGGCTCATCGGCGAATTGCTTGACCAGGGCGGCCATAGTGGACTCACCCTGGCAGAGAATGTCCACGTCCAGGCGCAGGCGCATGGCGTCGGCCGCTTCTTCGGCTGCCCGCCGTGATGAGAACAGGCACAGGGCTCCCCCACCCGATGCCCGGATCAAATCTTCCAGTTCATCAAGGGCCTCAGGGGATGTACCCCGGCCTGGCTTGGGAAGGTGCTTAGCCACGTACAGCACCCCCTGTTTGGGGTAATCGAAAGGCGAGCCGACGTCGATTCCCGTCCAGCTCGGGGCGCCGTCGCCGATCAGTCCCAGCCCACCCGCGGCGGGCTCAAAAGCGGAGCCGATGGCCAGTGTCGCCGATGTCAGCACCACCGTGTGTCCTGCAAACAAACCCTCGCGCAACCGGCCCGCCACGCTCAGGGGCGCGATGTTGATGAGCGCCGGAGCAGTCTCGTCTGGTTGTGAGTAGCCCTGCTGGGGATCAAAGGTGCTGTTTCGGGAGAACCACACCACTTCTCGGTTCTCCTTGGCGGCAAGCATCCGCTCACACAGCTCAAGGATGAGCATGAGCCGGGAGCGCGCCAGTTGGCGGCCGCCGTCGGCCGCGTTGGATGCATCGGTCTTCGAGTCGGACAGTGCGGCACGTGTGGCGTCGCGCAGCTGGTCCAGGCAGTCAAGCTGTTCGTCGTTGAGCCCGCCGGGCAGCAGCCCGTTGGGAACTCCCGCGATAGCCATATCAAGGCGGTCCGCGGCCGCGTTCAGGGCATCGACCGTAATGGCCGTGTGTTTGCGTGCACTCGATGCTGCGGCATGGACCATGGCCACGGACAGCTGCCCGGTAACCGCGCCGGTGACGCGGTCCTGCAGTTCGTGGGCTTCGTCTACCACCACGACATCGTATTCGGGCAGGACGGCCAGTCCCTCGAAGGCACTGACGGCCAGCATGGCGTGGTTGGTGACGACGACGTCGGCCTCAGCGGCCCGGGCCCGGGCGAGCTCGCTGAAGCACTCCTCCGCGAGAGGGCATTTCTGGGCCCCCAGGCACTCCATGGACGTCACGGACACCTGTCGCCAGGCCCGGTCCGTGACGCCGGGCATCAGTTCATCGCGGTCGCCTGTGGCTGTCTTTTCAGCCCATTCACGAAGGCGGACAACTTCCTTGCCCAGTTGTGATTGCGGTCCTCCCATGGATGCCGCGAAGTGCGGAACACTGGTGTCCTCGCCCAGGGAGAACAGTTGGCCCTCCGACGGCTCTTCACTGGGAAAGCCGCCCTCCAGCTTCTGCAGGCAGACGTAGTTGGCACGGCCCTTCACGAGCGCCACGTTGACCGGCCGCTCGAGTGCGGGGTTGATGGTCTCCAGCAACCGCGGCAGGTCCCTGCCGACAATCTGGGTCTGGAGAGCCAAGGTGGCGGTGGACACGAGCGTCGGTTTGTCGCTGTCCATGGAATGCGCGATCAGCGGAATCAGGTAAGCCAAGGACTTACCTGTTCCCGTTCCCGCCTGGACCAGCAGATGCTCCCCGTTTTCGATGGCCCGGGTTACGTGCTTGGCCATTTCGTGCTGGCCGGCACGGCTTTGCCCGCCCATGCCGGCCACAGCCCGGTCCAACAGTTCGAGGGTGGTCTTCTCCCCCACCGACTCGACGGCGTCCGCCGCCACCTTCTCAACCATTGCTGACGAATGACTCCAGTTCGGCTGCCAGTCCTTCACGGACCATGACCACGATCCGTGTGCCGTGTTCCTCGTGGTCAATGCTGAGGATCTCCGAATCGGAGCTGTGCAGCTTGCTGATCAGCTCGCCGCGATCGTAGGGAATCAGGAGCTCGAGCCGAACACCCGGGCGCGGAATGGACTGGCTGATGTCCTCCAGCAGTTCAGCGATTCCCTCGCCCGTACGGGTGGAAACCACGGCGTGCCGGGGTTCTTTCTGCTTGAGGCGTTCGACCACGAAGGGGTCTGCCACATCAACCTTGTTCAGGACGATGATTTCGGGAACCTTGCGCGCATCCACCTCGGAAAAGACAGCGCGCACTGCGGCGATCTGCCCCTCGGGGTCCGGGTGCGAAGCGTCCACGACATGCAGGATGAGGTCCGCGTCAGCCACTTCCTCCAGCGTGGACCGGAAGGCCTCTACCAGTTGGGTGGGCAGGGAACGCACGAAGCCCACGGTGTCGGCCAAGGTGTAGCCGATGCCGTCGGGGGTTTGCGCTTTGCGGACGGTCGGATCCAACGTGGCGAACAGGGCGTTCTCCACCAGGACACCGGCGTCGGTCAGGCGGTTCAACAGCGAGGACTTACCGGCGTTGGTGTACCCGGCGATCGCGACGGACGGAACAGCATTACGACGGCGGTTGGCACGTTTGGTCTCGCGGGCCGGCTTCATCGCGGCGATTTCACGCCGCAGTTTGGCCATGCGTGTACGGATTCGACGACGGTCCAGTTCGATTTTCGTTTCACCGGGACCACGCGAGCCCATGCCGGCACCGGCACCACCGACCTGGCCACCGGCCTGGCGGGACATGGATTCACCCCAACCACGCAGGCGTGGAAGCAAGTATTCCAGCTGGGCCAGCTCCACTTGTGCCTTGCCTTCACGGCTCTTGGCGTGCTGGGCGAAGATGTCCAGGATGAGCGTGGTCCGGTCGACCACCTTGACCTTGACAATGTCCTCCAGCCCGCGTCGCTGTGACGGGGCCAGTTCGGTGTCGACGACGACGGTATCGGCACCCGTGGCGGCGACGATGTCCTTGAGTTCCTGCGCCTTGCCGGAGCCGAGGAACGTTCCGGGGTCAGGCTTCGTGCGGCGTTGAACCAAACCGTCGAGGACTTCCGAGCCTGCGGTTTCTGCCAGGGCCGCCAGTTCACGCAGGGAGTTCTCCGCGTCGGCCAACGTGCCTTCTGTCCAAAGGCCGGCCAGGACGACGCGCTCAAGGCGCAGCTGCCGGTATTCAACTTCGGTGACGTCTTCGAGTTCAGTGGACAATCCTGCGGTACGGCGCAGGGCGCGGCGTTCGGCGAGGTCTTCCTGGTCGCCGTCGAAAATGCTGTGCTCTTGGTCCAGGGTCGAAATGGCCTGTGCCTTGCCGAACACGCCATTGGCGTCGTTGTCATCGGATGCCTGCGCGGGGACATCCTTGGAAAGAATCCGGTCGATGACGGCCTGGATTTGTTCAGGACTCATGTCCTGGGCGTCGGAATCGGATCCGGAATGATTCTGGGTGGTCATGGTCTCCTTAGACTGTTCGGCAATTCCAGAATAGTGCTGTTTGTTGCTGGATGGGGCGCTCTTCGCGCTGGGCTGACCGGTTTGGGCCAAAATGGTCTCCTGTGTGCTGGACGCCGATGGCTCACTGGGCTCTGGCGTCGGTGTTCTGGCGGGTGGATCCGCGGGAAGGCCTCGGCGTGTCGGAAGTCCTGGTACTGCCCCACAGGATCTGCCGTCTGGCGAAGTGATCCTGGAAGCAGGGCGGGGAGTGATCTTCTGAGCGTCCGGCACCACGAAGTGGTAGTGGCGGACTGTTGCCGGTGGGACCTGCCTGGCGGAAAGGCCGTGGGCCGGGCATTGGAGCCAAGCCGGGCCTGCATCGCGGGCGGTGCCGTCGAACGCCTGGCAGTCCAGGCGCGGATTCGGCGAATTACTCAAAGATCAAGAACATGGATTAAATACTATCAGCCCTGTCAAACCGGCCCCCGGTCAATGGCAGTTTCCCAAGGCGCCGATAGCCAACTAATCTGGCAAATTATGGAGTCTGCACACTATTTCACCGCCCAACCGGCTGGACCGTTCACCCGCAAGCCGCTCACGGTGGAGCTCGCCGGTGCTACCCGCCACCTGCAGACCTCCTCAGGTATCTTCAGTCCTGACGGTATCGACAAGGGTACGGCGATCCTCCTGTCGGATGTCCCGCCACCGTCCCCCCGCGGCAACCTTTTGGACATCGGCTGCGGTTGGGGTCCTATTGCCCTGACGCTCGGGCTGAAGGCACCCAATGCCCGTGTCTACGCCGTGGATGTCAATGAACGCTGCGTGGTGCTTACCAACGAGAATGCCGCCGCCCTTGGCCTGGACAACGTGACGGCAAGCTTGCCGCATGAGGTGGACCCCGCCGTCGAGTTCGACACTATCTGGTCCAATCCTCCGATCCGCATCGGCAAGGACGAGCTGCACTCCCTGCTGCTCACCTGGCTGCCCCGCCTCGCTCCCGGCGGCAACGCGTGGCTGGTGGTTCAGAAGAACCTGGGTTCGGACTCCCTGCAGCGTTGGCTGGCAGCTGAACTGGACGAGTCGTTCACGGTTTCCCGTGAAAGCACCTCCAAGTCCTTCCGGATCCTTCGTGTCAGGAAAGCGTCCCGCTAGCCACAATGACGGCAGGGCCACTGAGCTCTACGTGTTCACGGCCACCTGCGCCGGGGAAGAATTTCACACCGACGACGCCGCCAGGCACCTTTACATGCCAATCGTTGGGAGCCGTGCTGCCCGCCCAGTGACGGATCGCCACTGCCGCTGCACAGGCTCCGGTGCCGCAGGACTGGGTCTCCCCCACGCCGCGCTCATGCACGCGCATGGTGATGGTTCCCACTCCGTCCTCCACCAGCGGTTCGGCGGGGACGACGAATTCAACATTCGTGCCATTGACCGGTTTGGGATCGACCACGGGGGCTTTGAACAGCTGTGTAGCCGAGAGCTCGCTGAGTTCAGCCAAGGCCACAACCGTGTGCGGGTTGCCCATGCTGACCGAGAGGCCTGGCCTGGCCACTTCGAGGCCGTCGGCGCTGACCAGGGCGTCCATCGCCTTGCTCGTTGCCTCGTCAGGGAAGATGAACTCCCAAGGACCCATGTCCACGGCGTACCCGTTGGCGGTTCGAACCACCTTCTTGACACCTCCACGGGTGCCGATCGTCAGGATCCCACCCGGGCCAAGGTCCACCAGGCCCTGTTCGCTGAGGAAGTGGACAAAGACCCGCACGCCATTGCCACACATCTCGGACAGGGAGCCATCGCCGTTGCGGTAGTCCATGAACCACTCTGCTGCGGGATCCACCTCCAGCAACGCCCGGCCTTCCGGGAGGAACCGGGAAGGAACGGCGCGGATCAGGCCATCGCCACCGATGCCCGTGTGGCGGTTGCACAGTTGAGCGACCTGCTCGGCAGTGATTTCGTGTGCGTCCCCGGGATCTGCAATCAGGACAAAGTCGTTGCCGGTTCCATGCCCCTTGGAAAACGCAAATCCGGCCAGGCTCGATGTGGCATTGGTTGTCTCGGCAGCCGAGGGCTGGCGGGTGGGAACTGCGGCGTTTGCATCCATGGAATCAAGGCTACCTTCCACGCCTGTTCGGCCAGAAATTGCCAAGCTAGCCGTGGGTGTGAACCAGCGACACCGCCTTGGAGACGATATCGGGGTCCTTCCAGTCCAGCCAGGAAATCCGCGGATCAGCGCGGAACCAGGTGAGCTGGCGGCGGGCAAACTGCCTGGTCGAGACGATGGTTTCCTCTACTGCATCCGGCACGTCCATGTCGCCGTCCAGGACCCGGAGGAACTGTGCATAGCCCAAAGCCCGCGACGCCGTTTTTCCCTGTCGCAAACCCTGGGCGTCGAGGCGCTGCACCTCTTCGGCGAGGCCTGCCTCCACCATCCGGTGCACGCGGTGGGCAAGGCGCTCCCTGAGTTCTTCACGGTCCACGGACAAGCCGATCTGGACGGCGGGCTGGTAGTACTCGCGCTGGGGCATGAAGGAACTGAACGGGCGACCCGTGAGTCCGAAAACCTCGAGGGCGCGGATTACCCTTCGCGCGTCGCCAAGGCGTGCGGCCGATACCGGATCCACTTCCTCCAGCCGGGCCCTCAGTGGAGCAAGTCCCTTTGCTTCGTACTCCTGCTCGAAGCTCTGCCTCAAAGCGGGATCCGTGCCCGGAAACTCAAGGATGTCCAATGCAGCGCGCACGTAGAGGCCGGACCCGCCCACCACGATGGCACGTTTTCCCCGGGAGTGTACGTCGTCAATGGCTGCGCGGCATTCGGCCTGGAAGTCAGCCACGCTGGCCTCCTCAGTCACGTCGAGGGTGTCCAGGAGATGATGTGGAACTCCCCTGCGCTCCTCCATGCTGATCTTGGCTGTGCCAATGTCCATGCCCCGGTAGAACTGCAGGGCATCGGCATTGATGACTTCTCCATCGAGGGCCAGGGCTAGGTTGACGCCAAGATCCGACTTGCCTGAACCTGTGGGCCCCACGACGGCGATGACCGGCCGGGCGTGCTTGGAGTTCCGGGCGTCCCGGGAATGCGACATGGATTCCGGACCCGGTCAGGCGCGGCGGGCAGGCAGCGCCGGCATGCCCAAGGACACTCCGGTCTTGCCGCTGGAAGCGCCGAGGGTGGGGACGCCGCAGGAGTCGGCTTGGGACCGGTCCCAGGCATCTCCAGCACGCGAACGCCGCAGGACATAATCACTGGCTGTTGCGGGGTCGGCCACCAAGTGGAACGCCGCAGCCTCCGTGATGGTCACGGTGACAAAGTCACCGGGGCGCGGAGCCTCCGCACCGTTCGGCACGGAAAAGTGCACGAGCCTCTGGTCTTTCGATCGCCCGGAAAGACGATGGGTCTCCCCGGCTTTCCTGCCCGCCTGGGCTGTCACCAACACCTCGACCTGGCGTCCAAGCTGTGCCGCATTCTCCTCGGCGGCGATGCGGTCCTGCAAAGCCGTGAGCCGTTCAAAGCGCTCCTGGACAACCGCCTTGGGCAACTGGTCCGGCAGTTCGGCTGCCGGTGTACCCGGACGCTTGGAGTACTGGAACGTGAACGCCGAGGAGAACCGGGATTTCTCTACGACGTCCAACGTTGCCTGGAAGTCTTCCTCGGTCTCACCCGGGAAGCCCACGATGATGTCTGTTGTAATGGCGGCGTGCGGAATCCGCTCCCGCACTTTGTCCAGGATGCCCAGGAACCGGCTGGAGCGGTACGAACGGCGCATGTCCTTGAGTACCTTGTCAGATCCCGACTGCAGGGGCATGTGAAGCTGGGGCATAACGTTGGGGGTCTCAGCCATGGCCTCAATGACGTCGTCCGTGAACGCCGCGGGGTGGGGACTCGTGAAACGCACCCGCTCAAGGCCTTCAATATCCCCACAGGCACGCAGCAGTTTGGAGAACGCCTGACGGTCGCCGAATTCGACACCGTACGAGTTGACGTTCTGTCCGAGAAGGGTGACTTCAACTACTCCGTCGTCAACGAGGGCCTGGATCTCGGCAAGGATCTCGCCGGGACGCCGGTCCTTCTCCTTGCCGCGGAGGGAAGGCACGATGCAGAACGTGCACGTGTTGTTGCATCCCACGGAAATGGAAACCCACCCCGAATACACGGATTCGCGCTTGGTAGGAAGCGTGGACGGAAAAACGTCCAGGGATTCCAGAATCTCGAGCTGGGCCTCATTGTTGTGCCGGGCGCGGTTGAGGAGGGCCGGGAGCGCTCCAACGTTGTGGGTGCCAAAAACAGCGTCAACCCATGGCGCCTTCCGGACGATGGTTTCGCGGTCCTTCTGGGCCAGGCATCCCCCAACGGCGATCTGCATACCGGGGTTGGCTTCCTTGACCTGCCGCAGTTGGCCCAGGTTCCCGTAGAGCTTGTTGTCCGCATTCTCGCGGACGGCGCAGGTGTTGAAGACCACAACGTCGGCGAGGTCGCCGTCGGCAGGCACGTAGCCGGCGTCCTCAAGCAGGCCCGCCATGCGCTCCGAATCATGGACATTCATCTGGCAGCCGAAGGTCCGGACCTGGTAGGTCCTGGGCTCAGCAGAAGGACTGGTGGCTGCTGTTGGGGAAGGAATGGTCAAACTCACTACTCAAGGGTACCGGCTTCTGCAAGCACCTCACCGACGATCCTGAACGCCAAAGAGGGGGCGTAGCCTTTGCGCGCCAACATCGAAGCCAGCCTGCGGGTGTGCTTGTCCCGCTCAGCCCGATCCGAGAGGTTCATGCCCGGGCGAAGCTTGCGTTCCACGAGGTCGCGGGCTGCCGATTCTTCATCCTGGTCACTAAGCTGCGAGAGCGCATCTTCTGCCGACTCGAGGTCGATGCCCTTGTCCGACAGTTCGCGCCGAAGCGCACTCTTGGCAAGCTTCTTGCTCTGCGAACGGCTTCGAACCCACATTCTGGCGAACTCAGCGTCATCAATGAGCTGAACTTCTTCGAAGCGGTCCAGCACTGCCTCTGCGACTTCTTCCGGAACGTTGCGCTCGGCCAGTTTGCGGGAGAGCTGCAGCCGGCTCCGTGGCGCCGTCGTCAACTGTCGAAGGACGATGGCGCGTGCCACGGATTCGGGGTCGGGCTCGGAATCTGCAGCTATTGCAGATTCCGGGTCCGGCCCGGTTCTAGCCGTCAACGGCCTTCAGCTTCGGGGAGTCTTCCTCCGGCTTGACGCCGACGCCGAGCTTCTCCTTGATCAGGCGCTCCAGCTCCTGGGCAAGCTCGGGGTTGTCCCGCAGGAATCGCCGCGAGTTTTCCATGCCTTGGCCAAGCTGATCGCCGTCATAGGTGAACCATGAACCCGATTTCTTGATGATGCCGTGCTCAACGCCCATGTCGATGATGCCGCCCTCGCGGGAGATGCCCTGACCGTAGATGATGTCGAATTCAGCGATCTTGAAGGGCGGAGCCATCTTGTTTTTGACGATCTTGGCCTTGGTGCGGTTACCAACGGAATCCGCGCCCTCTTTCAGGGTCTGGATGCGGCGGACGTCGATGCGGACTGATGCGTAGAACTTCAAGGCCTTACCACCGGTGGTGGTCTCCGGCGATCCAAAGAAGACGCCGATCTTCTCGCGCAGCTGGTTGATGAAGATCGCGGTGGTCTTGGTCTGGCTCAATCGACCGGTGATCTTACGCAATGCCTGGCTCATGAGGCGGGCCTGAAGGCCAACGTGGGAGTCGCCCATCTCGCCTTCGATTTCGGCCCGGGGAACAAGGGCGGCCACGGAGTCGATGACGATGATGTCCAGCGAACCGGAACCCACCAGCATGTCCATGATTTCCAGGGCCTGCTCACCCGTATCCGGCTGGGAGACGAGGAGCGCGTCGGTGTCTACACCCAGCTTGGCTGCGTAGTCCGGGTCAAGCGCGTGCTCGGCGTCAATGAACGCCGCAATGCCGCCGGCGCGCTGTGCGTTGGCAACGGCGTGCAGCGCAACGGTGGTCTTACCCGAGGATTCCGGGCCGTAGATTTCCACGACGCGGCCACGGGGCAGGCCGCCAATGCCAAGGGCCACGTCCAGCGCAATGGAACCGGTGGGAATGACTTCGATGGGCGCACGGGTGTCATCACCCAGGCGCATGATGGAGCCTTTGCCGAACTGCTTGTCGATCTGGGCAAGCGCTGCTTCGAGCGCCTTCTCACGATCCGGGGTTGCCGCCATGGTTCACACCTCTGATGCTTTCTCGCTGTGGAGTGGCCCGATAGGCCGCTTTCCTGTCATCTCAGACGCTATTACGACGGCCTGACATTTTTAGTTGCCGGCTACGGCTATGTGGATAACCTGGCTGCCGGAAGCTGGGGAATGCGTCCTACGGAATCAATTTTCCTCTCACAGGAGCATATCCCTATCCGAACAGATATTCGAACAACGCCGCGGCGTGTCCCTCGCTCCCGGCAACGCCAATGTGGCTTGCCAGTTCAGTTCGAAGCAGGCTTGATGTCCCTTCCCAACCTGCGTTCGGGAGGCACGTCCTGCACCTCGCACACGGCCAGCCATACCTCGCGGGGGTGGTATCCGGCCGCCAAAGCCTCCACGGCCGTGCGGCCGCCGACGCCTGCCAGTACCAGCGAGTTGGCCAGGACGCGGGAGTAGCCTGCCCCGAATTCGTCGTCCATCAATCGCCAAAAGTCACTTGCCCTCACGGATAGAGTCTCTCATGGCTATCGACTCTAGAATGGTTGCCATGAGCAATCCTCTCCAGAGCACGCCAGGTTCTGCCGTGCCAGGCGACGACGTCGACGACGCCCTCCAGCAGGTGGAACACCAGCTGAGCCTGCTCTGGCGCCGCGCCCGTTCGATCTCCCATCAGTTGTCCCGCCAGGTTCATCCGGACATGGAGCCGGCTGCCTACGGCCTGCTGACAGTCATCCGCAGGGAAGGTCCGATCCGGCTGACGGATCTGGCCACCTGCATCGGCGTGGGCAAGCCCTCCGTAAGCCGCCAGATAGCCTTCCTGGAGAGCATCGGTCTGGTCTACAAAGAGGCGGATCCCCAGGATGGCCGCGCGCAGGCCATCCGCCTGACGGACAAGGGCGAGGAAAAGATGCACCTTGTCCAGGATGCACGCCGCCAGGTCTTTCGGGAGCGGCTCGGCGAGTGGCCCTTGGAAGATGTTCAAACATTGGCCGACTACATGGGACGCCTCAACGCCATCTACGGTGACGGTGCCCTAAAGGACCTTGGCCCCAAGGAAGCCGGAGTCGACAACGCGGACACAACAGCCAGAGACTGACCAGCGATCAGCCACCCAAGTGGTCGGCGCCCGGAAAATCTGCGCCAAGAAAAAAGGTCCCCAGCCTGAGGCTGGGGACCTTCTTCGTTGCCTGAAAAGGGCGTTCTACCGGGCTCCGGAGAGCATTCCCTGGGGGAAGTCGTCCGTGAGGTCCAGATCGCGGCCGTAGCGCTGCGAGAATTCCTGCGGGACGGTGTCCGGAACGGCAACACCTTCTGCGACGGCCACGCGGTCGCTGACTTCGCGAAGCATGTGGGACAACGGAACGTCCAAGGCTGTGCAGATAGAAGACAGGAGCTCGGAGGAAGCCTCCTTCTGGCCACGTTCCACTTCACTCAAGTAACCAAGTGAGACGCGGGCGCTGTGCGAAACCTCGCGAAGAGTACGGCCTTGACGCTGGCGGACATCGCGCAGTACATCACCGATCTCGTGGCGTAGTACAACCATTTTGCGCTCCTTCTGTTCGCTCTGTGCCTGATCAGCCAAGCCCACATCCTTCCAGCGGACAACGCCGTTTACGGATACGGGCTGCTTTACCATCTGTATCGCCATGCTCCCTCGTTGGTCCGGTTCGCTGGGTGGCGGACCGGGTATGTTTTTACATCCTAGGCGCCTCGGCTCTTCCGAAGCGACACAATGACACAACTATTGGCAATGAGTTTTTGTTCCCGACTACTTTACGAACGGTAACCAACGTCAGCCAGCGCAGCAAGCAGACGCGCCAAGGCAGCCTCGCAGGCCTGTTCGCGGATGGACTGCCGGTCGCCGGCAAAGCTGTACTCGAACGACGCCGCACCCAACGGCGAAGCGACACCCACGAACACGGTGCCTACAGCCTTGCCGTCGTGCGGGTCGGGTCCGGCGACGCCAGTGGTAGATATTCCGATGTCGGCAGCGCAAGCGCGGCGGGCGCCGTCGGCCATCGCCTCGGCGACGCCACCGTCAACTGAACCGACCTCCGCGAGAAGCTTTTCGGGAACGCCCAAAACTCCAGCCTTGACGGAGTTTTGGTAGGCGATGACGCCGCCCTGCAACATGCCGGAGGCGCCAGGAGTGTTGGCGAGCGTTGCTGCAACAAGCCCGGCAGTCAACGACTCGGCCGTGGCAACAGTCATTCCGTTGCTGACAGCGATCCCTACGGCCGTCGTCGCAATGCCGGAGGCGGCGTCACCGGCCATCACCGACGACGCCCGGCAGCACGAAGCCTCATGGCCTGGATGACATATTCGACGCCGGTCCACAGCGTGATGGCCAGGGCCACCATCATGACCAAAAACGCAATGTCACCCAGCCAGGGAGCAATGGCCTTGAGGGGAAGCACGTAGAGGAAGATTGCGACGGTTTGAACCACGGTCTTGAGTTTGCCGCCGCGCGAGGCAGGCATGACGCCGTAGCGGATCACCACGAAACGCAGCGCCGTGATGCCCCATTCGCGAACCAGGATGAGGATGGTGGCCCACCATGGCAGCTCCCCCAGGATGGACAGCAGCACCAGCGCTGAGCCGATGAGCAGCTTGTCCGCTATAGGGTCGGCGATCTTGCCGAAGTTCGTGATGAGGCCGCGCGCCCGGGCGATGTCGCCGTCGAGCTTGTCCGTGTAGATCGCAACCGCAAAGGCCACCACCGCAGCCCACCGCCAGATCCCGTACTCGCCGTTGTCGGCCAACAGGAACCATACGAAAAAGGGCACCAGGACGATGCGCAGCATCGTCAGGATGTTGGGCAGGTTCCAGACGTCGGAACTGCTGGAAGTAGCGTTGTCGCCCTCGGCTGTAGTCACCCCTCTAGGCTACCGTCTCGGCGTGACGCTCTTGGGGCTACCGCCCGGTGAGCGACCAGGCGTCCTCGCCGCCCTCGTCGTCGTCACCGGAAGAGTCCGCACCGTCGTAGTAGTCAATGGCTTGCGTCCGGTTGTCCAGGTCGGCCTGCACCAGGTCCTCCGCAAAGCCGCCGACGGCGATGTTCGAGTTCGCGTTATCGCTCAATGCCGCCGTATGGGCGTCAGGAGCAGCGGGTGACTCCTGGCCCTTCATCGCAGCGAGGACGGCGGCAAGGTCATCCGGCTTGACCAGGACGTCACGGGCTTTGGAGCCCTCTGACGGACCCACCACGCCGCGGGACTCCAACAGGTCCATGAGGCGGCCGGCCTTCGCGAAGCCAACACGCAGCTTGCGTTGCAGCATTGAGGTCGAGCCGAACTGCGTGGTCACCACAAGCTCGGTGGCCTGCAGGAGGACTTCGAGGTCGTCTCCAATGTCGTCGTCGATCTGCTTCTTGGGGGCTTCGGCCGCGACATCGTCACGGTAGACAGCCTGCAGCTGCCCCTTGACGTGCTCCACGACCTTATGGATTTCCGATTCCGAAACCCACGCGCCTTGGACACGCATGGCCTTCGAGGCACCCATCGGCAGGAACAGTGCGTCACCTTGGCCAATAAGCTTCTCGGCGCCCGGCTGGTCCAGGACAACACGGGAGTCGGTGACCGACGACGTGGCGAAAGCCATGCGCGACGGCACGTTCGCCTTGATGAGACCTGTGACAACGTCCACGGACGGTCGCTGGGTGGCCAGTACAAGGTGGATACCAGCAGCGCGGGCCAGCTGGGTGATGCGGACGATCGAGTCTTCGACGTCGCGCGGTGCCACCATCATGAGGTCGGCGAGTTCGTCCACGATCACCAGCAGATACGGATAGGGCTTGATGACCCTCTTCGAATCCACCGGAGGCGTTACCTTGCCCGCGCGGACGGCCTTGTTGAAGTCGTCAATGTGTTTGTAGCCGTAATTGGCGAGGTCGTCGTAGCGGGCGTCCATCTCGCGGACAACCCACTGCAATGCTTCTGCGGCTTTCTTGGGGTTGGTGATGATGGGCGTGATGAGGTGTGGCACGCCTTCGTAGGCCGTGAGTTCCACACGCTTGGGATCCACCATGACCATCCGCACTTCATCCGGCGTGGCCCGCATAAGGATGGAAGTGATCATGGAGTTCACGAAGCTCGACTTACCCGCACCGGTGGCACCGGCGACCAGGAGGTGGGGCATCTTGGCAAGGTTGGCCACGACGTAGCCACCCTCGACGTCCTTGCCCACGCCCATGACCATGGGGTGGTCCGTGCGCCGCGCGTTCTGGCTCCTGAGGACGTCGCCGAGGGACACAGTCTCACGGTCTGTGTTCGGAATCTCGATACCGATGGCGGACTTGCCCGGGATGGGGCTAAGGATGCGGACATCGCTGGAAGCCACGGCATAGGAAATGTTCTTGGACAGCGCCGTGACGCGTTCGACCTTGGTGCCGGGGGAAAGCTCGATCTCGTACCGGGTCACGGTGGGACCACGGCTGAAGCCGGTGACTTGCGCGTCGACGTTGAACTGCGTGAGGGTGTCGGTCAGCGCGGCGACGACGGCGTCATTGGCTTCCGTGCGCTCCTTCGGAATGGAGCCCGGCGTCAGGTAGTCCGAGGCCGGGAGGGTGTAGGTGACATCGCCGGCCAGCGACAATTGCTCGGTGCGCTGGGGAATCGGCGTGGGCGGCGGCGGCGGGGTCGCTGGGCGTGCCGGGACCTGGGCCGCCACAGGGGCGGTCATCTCCGGCGTCAGGACGGGTATGGCCTCGGTGGGATTCTCGATGCCGGGGTTCGCTCCGGCCAGGCCTTGGGCGGCCTTGATCTTCTCCACCGCGATTTCGGCTTGCGTCGGGCGCCGCACGCCGGGTGGAACGCGCGGTGCGGACGCAGCCGCCGTTTCGTCGTCGTCCACTATGGCGTGCTCGAACGCCTCGTCGCCGACGTAGCCTTCCAGGCCGGCGTCGGGTTCTTCGTCCTTGCCGAAGAGGCGCATGCGCTTCTTCTTTTTCGGCGTGGACGAGGAGTCGTTGCCGTAAAGGTAGCTGCGGTCGTGCTGGTCCTGGCCGGCTTCCTCCATGAGGTCGACGCCCATGAGGTGTTCGTAGGCGCCCCGGATCCGGGCAGGAATCGCACCGAACGGGGTCGCAGTGACAATCAGCAAGGAAACAAAGGCCAGGAGGCTGTAGATGATGACCGGAACAGCCACGTGGATGGCGGCAAGCGGCGCTGCGGCAAGGAAGCCCAGCATGCCGCCCGCCCGGCGCAGTCCGTCAAAACCGTCGGCGACGGTCGGTTGCCCGCCGATGATCTGGGCCAGTCCGGAACCGGCCAGGGTCATGATCATGAAGCCGATGCCCACACGATTGTTCCCACGACCGTCCTGCGGCTTCCGGAACAAACGGAAAGCACAAACGAAAAGCATGAAGGGAAGGATCAGGGACATCCAGCCAAAGGTCCCGTTGACCACGCTGTAGACGATGTCGGGAAGCCAGCCGGTGAGGCCCCACCAAGCGAAGGTGGCGATGGCGATGCCCAGCACCAAATTGAACAGGGCCGCGCCGTCCCGGCGGTCCGCGGGGTCGAGGTCACTGACGTCGTGGCCGATCCGCCGGACACCGGCGCCCACCATATGCCCTATCCCCTGCCAGGCGCCGGACAGCACCCGAAGCGGCAGCGGAGCCTGGGGCTCGACGGCGGCCGCTTGCTTGGTGCGGGCAGTGCTGCCCCTGCCGCTTTTGCTCGCCGCGGCGCTGGATTTGGATGCGGCTCCGCCCCGGCCGTTGCCGCCGGATTTACTGCTTGAGCTGCCTCGTGGCGTGGAGGTAGTACGGGTCGCCATACGTGCCACGCTACCCCAAGGGGGTCTGAAATCCGCGGATTTCAGACCCCCTTGGGTATTCATGTTGCCGGCAGCCTACGCCTCGAGGACCACCGGAATGATCATCGGACGGCGGCGGAGCTTGCGGTTCACCCAGGTACCAATGACCCTGCGCACCACTTGCTGAAGCTGGTGGTTGGTGTGGTCTGCATGGTTGAGCACGGCCTCTTCTAGGGCAGCGTTGATCTTGGGGACGATCTCGTCGAAAACGGAGTCGTCTTCAGCCACGCCACGGGCATGGATCTCGGGGCCGGACACGATTTTTCCGGTGGCCCGGTTGATGACCGTAATGACGGAAATGAAGCCTTCGTCTCCCAGTACCCGGCGGTCCTTCAGATCGGCGTCGGTAATTTCGCCAACACTGGAACCATCGACGTAAACGAACCCGACTTCCACCTGGCCCACAATGTTGGCCACGTGGTCCTTGAGGTCGATCACCGTGCCGTTGTCGCTGAGAATGATGCCATCGGAGGGCACACCTGACTCCAGGGCGATGTTGCCGTTGGCGATCAGGTGCCTCGTTTCACCGTGTACAGGCATGGCGTTAAGCGGCTCAAGGATGTTGTAGCAATAGAGCAATTCGCCGGCTGCAGCGTGCCCGGAAACGTGCACTTTGGCGGTGCCCTTGTGGATGACGTCGGCGCCGAGTTTGAGCAGGCCGTTGATGATGCGGAACACGGCATTCTCGTTGCCCGGGATCAGGCTGGACGCCAGAATGACGGTGTCACCCTTGCCAACAATGACCCGGTGGTCGCCGTTGGCCATGCGGGAAAGGGCCGCCATCGGCTCACCCTGGGACCCCGTAGACATGAGGACCACGCGATCGTCGGGGATGTTGTCGATGTTCTTGATGTCCACCAGGATGTTGTCAGGGACCTCGAGGTATCCCAGCTTGGCCGCAATGGCCATGTTCCGGACCATGGAGCGGCCGACGAAGGCCACCTGTCGGCCGTGCTTCGCCGCAGCGTCGAGTACCTGCTGGACACGGTGTACGTGGGAAGAGAAGGAAGCCACGATGATGCGCTTCTTCGCCTGCCCGAACAATCGGTCCAGGGTGGGGCCGATTTCCTTCTCTGCGGTGGTGAACCCGGGGACATCGGCGTTGGTGGAGTCGGCCATGAAGAGGTCCACCCCTTCTTCACCCAGGCGGGCGAAGTGGCGGAGGTCCGTAATGCGGCCGTCCAACGGCAACTGGTCCATCTTGAAGTCGCCGGTGTGCAGGACAGTACCGCCCTCAGTGCGGATGAACACTGCCAGCGCATCCGGGATGGAGTGGTTGACCGCAACAAACTCGCACTCGAACGGACCGAACTGCTCCACCTGCCCCTCGGTGACGGTGAGCGTATAGGGCTTGATGCGGTGCTCCTGGAGCTTCGCTTCCACCAGGGCAAGGGTGAGCTGCGAACCGATCAGCGGAATGTCGGCCTTGAGGCGCAGCAGGTAGGGAACCGCGCCGATGTGGTCCTCGTGGCCATGGGTGAGGACCACCCCAACGACGTCGTCGAGCCGGTTCTCGATGTACGAGAAATCGGGCAGGATCAGATCAACGCCAGGCTGCGTTTCCTCCGGGAACAGTACCCCGCAGTCCACAATGAGCAACTTGCCGTTGATTTCGAAGACCGCCATGTTGCGGCCGATCTCTCCCAGTCCACCGAGCGGAACGATCCGCAGCGTGCCTTTGGGCAGTTTCGGCGGCGTAACCAGTCCGGGAAGGGCGGTTTGGGTCATATTGTGCTACTTTCCGGCGGAACCATCCTGGACGTTGAAGTCCATTCCGGCTTCCGCCAAGTCCCCGCGGATGATTGCGATCTCGGCCGCGTCCGGCTCCACGAGGGGCAAACGGACAACCGAGTTGGGCAGGACTCCCTGCCACTTGAGAATCTGCTTGGCGGCTACTGCGCCCTGGACCCGGGTCATGGTTCCACGGACCACGGGCTCCAATTCAAAGTTGATGGACCGCGCCGTGGCGAGGTCGTTGTTGTTGACGGCGTCGATCAGCTCACGGAAGCGACGCGTGGCCACGTGGGTGGTGACGCCAACCAGGCCGACGGCGCCAAGCGCCATCCACTGCAGGGTCAGTCCGTCATCACCGGAGTAGAAAAGGAGGTCGGTCTCGGCCATGACCCGAGTGGCGGCGGCGAAATCAGCCTTCGCGTCCTTGACGGCCACGATGTTCTGGTGCTTGGCCAATTCGATCATGGTCTCCGGCGCAATAGCGATGGAGGAACGCCCCGGGATGTCATAGAGCATGACGGGAAGGTCCGTCGACGACGCGATGGTTTCGAAGTGCGCGCGCACACCGGCCTGGCTCGGCTTGTTGTAGTAAGGGGTGACGATCAGGAGACCATCGACGCCCAACTCCGCAGCGCGCTGTGAAAGGTGGACCGAGTGGGCGGTGTCGTTGGTGCCGGTACCGGCGATGATGGCGGCCTTGCCACCCACCGCTTCCTTGACCGCTCGGAACATGCCCAGGTTTTCATCGTCCGTCAGCGTGGATGTTTCGCCCGTGGTGCCGGTAACGACAAGTCCGTCGCAGCCGTCGTGGACAAGCTTTTCCGCAAGTGCCGCGGCTTGGTCGTAGTCCACCTTGCCGTCCTCGGTGAACGGGGTGACCATGGCGGTCAGCAGGGTACCAAGGGCGGGAATGGGCGTGCGAACGTCAGACATAGGAAAAACGTTACCCTGTCACGGCCTTGTTACAAGAATGAAGACCGCGTGACGGTCCTCATTCACTCCCCCAACGCCCAAGCTGCACGCCACGAAGGTTACGCGGCTCCCGGCGCCTTGGCCGGCTGGCCTGTGCAGTACTGGCCTACGGCACGGTCTTTGAGCTGCTCCGCCCACGCAACCAAACGCTGGGAGGCGCGAACGTATTCGAAGAGTTCCAGCGGCGTCAGCGATTCCACATCCGTCTCCGACAACCGACGGGCCAATTCCGCACCGGGAGCTTGCTCAGCCAGAACGGTACCTTCCCTGCGCCATTGCGTGTCTTCGGGAGGCTCACCGGTGACAAGTTGCCTGAAAAGGAAGTCGACGACTCCGGGACTCATCGCTTTCATCGGGCCGCCGGAACCGCCCGGTTGCAGAGGAACTTCATTCATGCCGCAATGCTATTCGAACATATATTCGAAAACAAGAGTGGGTGGGGACCGCGGCGAGCCAGTCACCGGTAAGGCTGTGAAGCCGGCTGTGAGACGATCGCTGCATGACTTCGCAAGAGACGGCGCCTCCGCGAAAAGCCCCGGGTCAAGGTAAAGCAACATCCCGGCTGATCGGCGTTGACGCCGCCCGGGGAGCCGCCCTGCTTGGGATGATGGCCACCCACCTGATGCCGACGTTCGGCCCCGCGCCCCAGTGGGAGCCCACGATGGTGGGCCTGGTCTTCTCGGGCCGCTCGGCAGCGCTGTTCGCTGTACTCGCTGGAATCGGCCTGGCCCTCTCCACCGGAAAGCAGGAGCCCCGCAAGGGAGTCGAGCTGTGGTCCGCCAGGGGCGGCGTTGCCATGCGCGCGGCGGTGATCGCCGTCGTCGGCCTGGCCCTGGGCGGCCTGGAAGTCAACGTCGCGGTGATCCTGGTGCACTACGCGGTGTTGTTCCTGTGTATCCTGCCGTTCCTCGGCTTGCGGCTGAAGGCGCTGATTTTCTGGGCCGCGGGATGGATTGTGGGATCACCCGTACTCGCATATCTGATCCGCCCCATGCTGCTGGACGCGGACCCACCCCTCCAGTTGGGGCACAATCCCGGCTGGGAGGACTTGGGAACGCCTGCCCGGCTGCTCGCCGACGTGTTCTTCACTGGCTACTACCCGGTGTGCCAGTGGATCTCCTACCTTCTGGTCGGCCTGGTGATCGGGCGGCTGGCCCTGACGACGGCGAAAGTGCAGCTCATGTTGCTGACGTACGGAATTGTCGCAGCGAGTATCGCAAAAGTGCTGGGGACCCTGGCCATGGAAGCGTGGGGTGGCCGCGCGGCCCTGTCCGTGTTGCCCGGAACCAGTGGTTACCCCCTGGAAAGCATGCTCCAGGTCAATCTCACCGGGTTGCAGCAAGTGGATTCGTGGTGGTGGCTGGCCACAGCGTCACCCCACGCGGGTACCACCCTGGACTTGGTGCACACCAGTGGCGTGGCTGCCGCTGTTGTGGGCTTCTTCCTGCTTCTGGGTAGGCTGGCCGACCGTGCCCGGGTCAATTTCCTGCTGGTGCTCAGTGGCCCCGGCGCCATGACCCTGAGCCTGTATTCGGCACATGTATGGCTGGTTTCCAGCTTTACCAACCAACCCCTGCCAGCTGGGTGGACCAACGAGGGCATGTACTGGGCGCAAGCGCTGTGCGCCATCAGCATCGGGGTTTGCTTTGCCGTGCTCCGGCGGCGCGGGCCGCTCGAATGGGTGGCCCACCAGGCCTCAAGGCTGGGCAGTTACCGTCCCGCTGCGGTGGGCTGAGAGCGGAAGAGCTTCACGGCATCCCGCATGGACGCCCTGGCACGTTTGCGGTCGCCCGAGGCGTCATAGGCGCAGCTGAGCCGGAACCACGAACGCCAATCATTGGGGGCCGCTTCAGCTTCAGCGCGGTACTTCTCAAACTCGGCATCGGCAGCCGCACGCACGATCCTGCCACCTGGTGTCCGGGGCAAGGTGTCCTCAGGCAGTCCGCCTTCGGCCTCCAGGACCTTGGCCATCTGCTCCGTGCGGGCACCGAAGAGAAGTTCGCGGATCAAAGCCCATGCACCGATGACCGGCAGCACCAGGTACGCCGCTCCGATCCCCTTTGCCACCAGGTTGGGGTCACCGAGCAGCAGGAACGAGCGCTGCACCGAGACCACCAGGTACAACACCAACAGCAGGGTGATGGCCCCCACCCAGATCTTGGTGCGGTTCTTCTTCAGGGCTGCCAGGAAATTCGCCACGATCTAGAGCCCCAGGTCCAAGTAGCCGTCCAGGCCGACCGTCAGTCCGGGGTGTGCTGCGACCTTACGCAGCCCCAGGAGCACACCGGGCATGAAGGACGCACGGTCAAAGGAGTCGTGGCGCAGGGTCAACTGCTCACCGGGGCCGCCAAAGAGCACTTCCTGGTGTGCCACCAGCCCGCGGAGCCGGACGCTGTGGACCCGGACACCGTCCACGTCACAACCCCGTGCGCCGTCCAGGGACGTTTCGGTGGCGTCCGGACTGGCCGGGACGCCTGCCTCCTGGCGGGCCTCCGCGATCAGCTGTGCTGTACGCACGGCGGTGCCGGAGGGTGCATCCACCTTGTTGGGGTGGTGCAGCTCAATGATTTCCACGGACTCGAAATACTGCGATGCTTTGGCGGCGAAAGCACTGGCCAGCACCGATCCGAGGGCGAAGTTCGGAGCGATCAGTACTCCGGTGTCCGGCTCTTGCTCCAAGAGGGTCCGCAAGGATTCAAGCCGCTGTGCATTCCAGCCGGTGGTACCCACAACAGCGTGGATCCCATGCTCAACGGCAAACCGCACGTTGGTTTCGGTGATGTCCGGAACGGTGAGGTCAACAACATACTGCGCGCCGGCGTCGAGCAGCTTGTCCAGGGAATCACCACGGCCGAGAGCTGCCACCAAAGTCATGTCCCCGGCTGCTTCAACGGCCTTCACGGCTTCGATTCCCATGCGCCCGTGGGCGCCCAGCACTGCAACAGCGAGTTGTTCGGTCATGCCGTTAACCCTACCGCCGGGCCGGGCCACTCAAGGAACCGTGACGACGCCCTACTCCCCTGCGCCGACCCACTCAACGGTGCCGTCGGAGAAGAACTGTTCCTTCCAAATGGGAACCTGCTCCTTGACCCTGTCTACGAGTTCCGAGCAGACGGCAAACGCCTGTCCCCGGTGGGCAGCTGCCACGGCGCAGACCAGTGCGGGATCACCGATCTCCAGCGTGCCGATTCTGTGGGCCGCCCAAATTCGGACGGGTTGGTCAGCCTCACCGGAATGTTCAGCGACCAGCTGCGCGACGACGTCGGACATGACCTGGTGTGCCGTGGGGTGGGCGCTGTAGCTCAGCCGGTCCACTGCCTTGCCGCCGTCGTGGTTCCGTACCACGCCACTGAAGCTGACTACGGCGCCGGCAGTGTCCGATTCCACTGCGTTAATTGCTTGGTCCACCGAGATCGGCTCGGAACTCAAGACAGCGCTGACAACCTCGAAGTCCGTTTCAGTGCCCATGGTTTCCTTCCAGTTGCTCGCAGAGATGCCCGATGACAGGGTCAAGGACGGCCAGTCCGTCCATGACTCCCTTGGGCGATCCCGGCAGGTTGATGATGAATGTCTTTCCGGCTGCGCCGGCGTGGCCGCGGCTCAGCATTGCCATGGGAGTCTTGGCGGCGCCCGCGCGTCGGATGCCTTCCATGATTCCCGGAATTTCCCGGTCCAGCAGTGGCAGCGTCATCTCAGGTGTTTGGTCGTCCGGGCTGAGGCCCGTTCCTCCGCTGGTGATGACAACTGCCGGTTCCTGGGTCAGGAGTGCCCTGAGCGCGGCACCCACGGGTTGGCCGTCAGGAACCACCATGGTGGGGAAGGTGTCGAAACCGTGCTCCTTGAGCCAGTCGAGGATTACCGGCCCTGTTTCGTCGGCGTAGAGGCCGGCGGCCGCCCGGGTGGAGGCAATCACGACGCCGGCCTTCCGGGACCCGTGCGCGTTCGGCTCGCACGCGCTCATCCCTCTGCCGCCCCGTGCCGCGAATCCCCGGTGACATCCCAGCTTCCGCTCTTGCCGCCGCTCTTGGACAGAACGCGTATGTCGCTCAAGACTGCGTGCTTATCCACGGCCTTGATCATGTCGTAGACGCTCAACGCAGCAACGGAGGCGGCCGTCAAAGCTTCCATTTCGACGCCGGTCACGCCCCGGGTCTTGACGGTGGCAAGAATCCCCACCGAGTCCGTTGACAGTTCGAAGTCCACAGTGACCTTGGAAAGGGGCAAAGGGTGGCACAGCGGGATCAACTCGGGCGTCTTCTTCGCCGCCATGATTCCGGCTACCCGCGCCACTGCGAGCGCATCGCCCTTGGGCAGTTCGCCCGCGCCCAACAGGGCCAGGACTTCAGCAGTGGAGCGGACCGTGGCCGTGGCCGTTGCTTCGCGGGTTGTCACGGCTTTATCGGAGACATCTACCATCTGGGCAGTGCCGTCCTGCCTCAGATGGGTCAGGCCCGTGGGGCCTGCCGGGGTATCGGGAGTGTGGTTCACAGCATCCATACTTCCACCTCGTCACCTTCGGCGAGTTCCGTGACGTCTTCGGGGATCTGCACCAAGGCATTGGCACGCGCGAGGGCATGGATGAGGTGGGAGCCGGCCCCGCCCTCCATGCGCACCACCCCGTCCACGACGGTCCCCCGGCGCACTTGGTGTTTGCCCTGCGGGGATGCGAGGGCCTCCGCCAGGCGGGCCTTCAACACTGCCCTGTGCACGGGTGTCCCGGTCAGCTGGGAAATGGCGGGGCGGAGGAACATCTCAAAGGAGACCAGACAGCTGACGGGATTTCCGGGGAAGCCAATGAACGGGACACCGTTGAAGGTCCCCAATCCTTGGGGCCCGCCCGGTTGCATGGCGACATGGAGGAAGTCCACCGGCTGCCCTGCCATGGCAAGACGTACGACTTCATAGGCGCCTTTGCTGACTCCCCCGGTGGTGACGATGACGTCAACCGGAGTGCCGCCGTCGTCGTTCCCTCCAAGGTGACGGTCCAGAACCGTCAGCAGGCCCTCGGGTTTGTCGTCCGAGATGCCGGTGCGGATCACCTCGAGGCCCGCCTGCAGCATGGAGGCTTCCAGCAGCGTTCCGTTGGAGTCGTAGATCTTGCCCTGTGTCAGTTCCGCGCCCGGCTCGAGGACCTCGTCCCCGGTAGTGAGCAGCAGGACCCGCAAGGGCTCACGGACCTCCACTTCCACCATCCCGAGCGCTGCCAGCAAACCCAGCTGTCCGGGCCCCAGCAAAGTGCCGGCAGCCAGCGCCAGCGCGCCCTTGTCGATGTCACTGCCGCTTGGGCGCACGTACGTCCCCGGTGCGACCACCGGCAGCACCACTTCCGCGTCCTGCACGCTTGGTTCCGGGAAGCTGCTGGGCGTCGCCTTCTCAACCGGTACGACGGCGTCCGCCCCCTCAGGCATCATGGCCCCGGTCATGATGGGGGCAGCATGGCCCGGCTTCAGGGGCGCCGGCGCAGCACCGGCCGGAACGGGCGCGGACACCGGGAGCTTCGCGCCGCCGTCCGGAATGTCAGCGGAACGGACGGCAAAGCCGTCCATTTGGGAGTTGTCGAACGGCGGCAGGGATAGCGGTGCATGGAGGTCGACGGCGAGCGCCTTTCCGAGCGCGTCCACCAGCGGAAGCCGCAAGGTGCCCTTCCTGGCGGTCGCTGCCGTCAGCAGTTCCACCACTGCCTGGCGATGGGCTGCAACAGATCGGGGCACGGGAATCCTCCTGGGGCACGTGGGCTTCCGGCAAACATCCGGACGTTCCCAGAGTAGATGCTCAGGCCACTTTGACGCTGATGGTGTGGTAACCCGTTGCGCCGTCCGGGGCAACGGGAGCCTTGTCTTCGGTTTGCGGCTGGCCACTTGCGTCGGTGGCCCGGACTTGGACTTCGTAATCGCCGGGGGTGAGATCGATGCCTATCTGCCACTGGTACCAGGTGTCGGTGGAGATGGCGCTCGCGAGCTGTGCCTTCTGCCACGGCCCACGGTTGACGCGCAATTCAACCCGATCCAGGCCACGATGCTGCGCCCAGGCAACGCCGCCAAACTGAACGTTCCCCGCCTGGACAGTCCGTCCGTTGCGAGGCACGTCGATGCGGGACTGCGTTTTGATGGGTCCATGGTCGCTCCACCCCCGGGTAGTCCAGTACCCGGTGTCGTCGGCAAAGCGGGTCACTTTCAGTTCGGTCAACCACTTTGTGGCGGAAACGAACCCGTAAAGTCCCGGCACGATCATACGGACGGGGAAGCCGTGCTCCAAGGGCAGCGGTTCTCCGTTCATGCCGACCACCAACAGCGCGTCGCGATCGTCGGTCAGCGCTTCAAGGGGTGTGCTGGCGGTCCAGCCGTCGTTGCTGGTGGAGAGCACCATGTCCGCACCGGCCTTGGGCCCCGCCATGGCCAGAAGCTCACGGACCGGCCACCCCAGCCACAGGGCGTTGCCGATGAGGTCGCCACCGACATTGTTCGACACACAGGCGATGGTGATGTGGCGCTCCGTCATGGGTTTGGCCAGGAGCTCGGCGAAATCCAGTTCGACTTCCCGTTCCACCATTCCGGTGACTTTCAGCTTCCACGCCGGCGGGTCGATGGCCGGAACCGTCAGTGCGGTATCGATCCTGTAGAAGTCGGCGTTGGGGGTCACCAACGCACTGATACCCGGCAAGGAAAGCGAGGCGCCTGCCGGGACGGCTTGTGGTGCCGTTGCCGGGGACGGCAGTCTCAGCGAACTGCGGAACCCCGCGGCCACGGCGGTGGCCCGGGTGAATATCGCCGTCACCGTTCCTCCCACCACAGCGGCAAGGGCCGTTCCGGTCATTGCATTGAGGAAACTCCGTCTGGCCAGGGGCGCCTGCCCGCGCTCCTGTCCTGCGGCCGTCATGCTCGTTCCCCGGGGAACCCAGATGTTGAGCCTCCGGATGAGCATCCTCAACAGGACCATGGTGACGGCGACGGCTACGATCGGCGCCAGCGCCGCCTGCGGACTGGTTTGGGCACGGGTCACGACGGCGGTCAGTCCAGCAGCGCCCGCAAGTCCGGCAAGTGCCAGCCCAAGCCCGGGACGTCGTCGTTCAAGGATGCCTGCGAGCGCGGCCAGGAACCCGGCGACCAGCACGATGGAGGTCACCAGGACCACTTTGTCTGCCGTTCCGAAGAGCTGAACGGCAAGATCCTTCACCCCCGGCGGCACGGCGTCGATCACAGCCCCGCCGAGGGCCGTCACCGGGGAAACCAAGGGGCTGAGAAGCCCGGCAGTGAGCTCCCCCGCCGCAATCCCTGCCGCACCGGCAGCGAGCCCGGCAGCAGGGGCCCATAATTGCGGGGTGCCTGTGGGGCGCCCGGTCTTCATTGTGTTGCGTACCGGTGTACTCATGATGTGCCTCCACGGACGTTGTTCGATCCGGTCGTCCCCACCGTCTTCTTCGGTGCGGCGGCTTCCGGAACCGATCCGGCCGGAAGCGTGAGCGCGAAGCGGCAACCGCCGTCGACATTGCCCACGCTCACCTCGCCGCCGTGCGCGGTAACGATGCCCGCCACCATGCTCAGTCCAATACCGGCCCCGCTGTAGCTTCCCTGCAGGGCCTGCGGAGCGCCCCGCGACGGGTCCTTTTGCCACCCCGTTTCGAAGAGGTGCGGAAGGTCCTCCTCGGGGATACCACCGCACTGGTCCTGGACCGCGATGACGGCGTTGCCGTTATCCCGTCCAACGCTGACATGGACTTCGGTGTCCGGGCGGCTGTAGATGATGGCGTTCAAGAGGATGTTACGTACCGCCCTGGCCAGGCTGGGTCCGTCGGCCACCGCCATGCACTCGCGGGCGCCACCGCCGTCGAGCGTTATACCCCGCTTGGCTGCCAAAGGTGCCAGATCGGACAGGGCGTCGCTGACGAGGTCGTACAGATCCAGTGCTTCAGCGCGCAGGCGAAGGCTCCCCGCCTGGATTTTGGACAGTTCAAGGAGGTCGTTGACCATCGCGGTCATCTGCTCGGTCTGCCCGATGATTTTCCGGTAGTAGCCCTGGACGTCCGGAGCCATTCCGTCTTCGAGGGCCTCGGTCATGGCGCGCATGCTGGCAAGCGGTGTCCTCAGGTCATGCGAGATCCAGGACACCAGCTCGCGCCGGGCCTTCTCGATGGCGGCTTCGCGTTCACGGGATTCAGCGAGGCTCCGGCTGCTTGCTTCAAGTTCCTGCGCCAGTTCGGCCAGCTCCGAAGTCATGGCGGGAGCCGTCCTTCCGCCCTCTCCCCGGGAGTGCTCCAGCGTTTCGCCACGACCGATCCTGCGGGCCGCGTCCACAAGCCGTGCCGCGTTCCTCGACACTCCTGCGCCAAGCACGAGGGACAGGGCGACAGCGACCGCCGATGCGGTCGCAAGGATGTACCACATCACCTCGAGGTCCCTGGCAGAAATGAACATCGCGTTGAATGCGCTGACCATACCCGCCACCAGCACGGCCACCGTGGCGACGACCACCAGGCAGATTTGGGCCAATACCGAGGCCCGGCGAAGCACCCGCAACAGGGCCAAGGTGGCGGCGCCGATGAGAACGGCCCAGAAAAGGACCCAGGCCAGGATGGTCCAGAGTTCGCTACCCTCCATGCTCCGCCTCCCGCTTGCTGTCCGGGGACGCGTCGAACCGGTAGCCGACACCCCACACGGTCTTGATGAGTTCCGGTTTGGTGGGATTGACTTCGATTTTCTCGCGCAGCCGGCGGACGTGGACAGTAACGGTCGAGAGGTCCCCGAAGTCCCACCCCCACACGGCCTTGATGAGCTCTTCCCGGCTGAACACCTGGTTGGGCCTGCGCATCAGGAAGGCAAGGAGGTCGAATTCACGGGCTGTCAGCGAGAGGGGCTGCCCTGCCAGCGTCACGGTCCGCGACGCAGGATCAAGTTCCAGTCCGGCGGCTTCAACCGACGGTTCGGGAGCGTAGTCCTTGATGCTTCGCCGCAGCACGGACTTGACGCGCAGCACCAGTTCCCGGGGCGAGAACGGCTTGGTGACGTAGTCGTCGGCGCCCATCTCCAGCCCCAGGATCCGGTCATCTTCGGTTCCCAACGCCGTGACCATGATGACCGGTACGGTCATGGTGTGACGCAGCCTTCGGCACACTTCAACCCCGTCCAGTCCGGGCAGCATACGGTCCAGGATGACGAGGTCCGGCTTGCGCTGGGCCGCGAGGGCCAGGGCGGTGAAGCCATCGCCTGCGGTGTCCACCTGGAACCCCGCCATCACGAGGTAATCGCGGACGACATCGGCAATGGTCTGTTCGTCCTCGACCAGGAGGATACGCCGGTTTCCCGGCTCCGCTGATGATGCCGCATTCGTGGTCACGCTTTCAGCATAGATTTGCCAACGAGGCCCGGCACGCGATTCCAGCAACAGCGGCGCAACCGTAGGAATTCCGTAAGAACTCCTTGGCTGTAACCGGTGTCACTGTTCCCGCCCGGGTGGCGTAGCCTGAATTCATGAGTGTTCAGTTGGGCATGCCAATGCCCCCTTCCATCGGAGCCGTGGGCGGCACGGAAAGCGGTGCGGCAACGCCGCCGCCCCGCCCGGCCGGCACTCCGGCCGGATTGTGGGACCGCCATGGTCGTCGCGCCACTGACATGCGGCTATCCCTGACGGATAAATGCAACCTCCGGTGCACCTACTGCATGCCGGCAGAAGGCCTCGAATGGCTCTCCAAGCAAGCGGTGATGACCCGGGACGAAATCGTCAGGATCGTCCGCATCGGCGTCAACTCGCTGGGTGTCCGGGAACTGCGCCTGACCGGCGGTGAACCGCTGGTGCGCGCCGATCTGACGGAGATCATCTCCGGCATCCGGAGCGAGCATCCGGACCTTCCCATCTCCATGACCACCAACGGCGTGGGGTTGGACAAGAAGGCCGCAGTCCTGAAAGCGGCCGGGCTCACGCGGATCAACGTCTCGCTCGATTCCCTCCACGAGGAAACCTTCACCAAACTCACCCGGCGTCCGTTCCTGGACCGGGTACTGGCCGGCGTCGATGCCGCCTGGGCGGCGGGCCTCGGCCCGGTGAAGCTCAACGCCGTGCTCATGCGTGGCATCAACGACACCGAGTCCCCGGACCTCCTGGCGTGGGCATTGGAACGCGGCTACGAACTGCGATTCATCGAGCAGATGCCCCTGGACGCCGACCACGGCTGGACGCGCCGCAACATGATCACCGCCGCGGAGATCCGGGAGCTCCTTTCCCGCGACTTCGTCCTGTCCCCCGACCCGCGCGAACGCGACGGCGCCCCTGCCGAACGGTTTGAAGTACGACGCCGGGACTCCGGTTCCGCTGAAGCGTCAGGTCCCGCACTTGGAACGGTGGGCATCATCGCCTCGGTCACCGAACCGTTCTGCTCCGACTGCCGGCGCACACGTATAACGGCCGAGGGCAAGATCATGAGCTGCCTTTTCTCCCGGGAGGAGTTCGACCTTCTGGGGCTCCTGCGCAGTGGGGCAACAGATGCCGAACTCGCCGAACGTTGGCAGGACGCCATGTGGATCAAACCCAAGGCCCATGGCATGGACCACACCGGTCTCGGCGCAGCGGACTTCGTGCAGCCGGACCGCAGCATGAGCGCAATCGGAGGCTGAAGAATTTTGTTGGTCCGTTACTTCGCTGCCGCGCGCGCGGCAGCGGGAGTCGAAGAAGAACTCCACGCACTGCCGGAAGGCACCAGCCTGGAAGCGCTCCTGGAAGCCGCCCTCGCCGTCCAACGTCCTGTACCTCCGGAAGGCACGCCAACGCTGGACAGGATCGTGGCGCGCAGCAGCTTCCTGCGTAACGAAGTGGCGGTGCGGGACCACTCTGCGCCGCTCGGAGCCGACGACGTCATTGATGTCCTTCCTCCGTTCGCCGGAGGCTAGCGGCCCGAAGGCACGGCAGTTTTCCTGAAGACGCTCTTCAGCAGCGGGCTGAAGCCTGCATGGCCTTCCAAACGCAAGTCGGCTGTGTGTACCAAGACGCCGTCCTCCACGCGGAAAGTGTGCCTGGCCACGCCGTCGGCCGTGCGTCGCTCCAACGTCAGTATGCCCGCACTCCACGTTCCCCTGACCGGCGCGGCCGGTGGCTTACCCATGCTGTCGACGTAATACCAGAGGGTGTCCCCGTGGTCACGGTCAACCGTGAACATGCCGTGTCCCTCGAAATGGCTCCCGTCGGGCTCGCGGTGCCTGTAACTCTGGACCACCGCATGGCCACCGGCCGTCCCGGTAAATACGACCTCGGCGTCGGCCGTCCGGGCGGTCCCCCACGGCGAGGACGCGATTTCCGTTATGCCCGTCCAATGGCCGAGGAAGTCCCGGAGAATATCGGCGGCACGACCGGGTGCGGACAGGTCCATCATGTCTCCAAAGCCAACGGGGCAGCATCACCATCATGCTGCCCCCTTGAGGCTGGGCGCGTCCAGAGCCGGCGGCAGAAACCGGCCCGCCTCAGAGTCCGAACGTCTCGGATTCTTCGAAGGGTCCCACCACTGTGATGGTTCGCGGAGCCTCGGCCAGTTCACGGGCGAGTTCCTGTACTTCCTCCACCGTGACCGCCTGGATGCGGGCCAGGGTTTCGTCGATGTCCTGGAACTCACCGGAAACCAGCTCTGCCCGGCCAAGCCGCGACATCCGGGAACCCGTGTCCTCGAGGGCCAGGACAATCCCGCCGCTGAGCTGCCCCACGGCCTTCCTGAGTTCCTCTGCCGTAATACCATCCTTGGCGAGTTTGTCCAGCTCCACGCCCAGAAGCTCCAACACCTGACGGACCTTGGAAGGCGTGCAGCCGGCATACATGCCGAAGTATCCGGCATCCGCATAGGCCGCAGTGAAGGAGTACGTCGAGTACACCAGCCCGCGCTTTTCGCGGATCTCCTGGAAGAGCCGCGAGGACATGCCGCCGCCCAGTACCGCGTTGAGGACACTCATGACAAAGCGGCGATCGTCCGTGGCAACCATCGTCGGGCAACCCATGATGATGTTTGCCTGTTCCACGGGACGCTTGACCACGTGAAGTCCCGACGTACCGGTGATCACTGCCCGTTCGGTCCCGCGCCGGTTCACTGGAGCGGCGTCGGGGTCAAGCTGCCAGCCCGCAGCGGTCAAAGCGTCGAGCACCAGCCCGCAGACGACGTCGTGATCCAGTCCGCCAGCGGCCGTGATGACCAGCTCTTCCGGGCGGTAGTAACGCTGGTAGTGTTCCCACACAGAATCGCGTGCGACGGCCTTGATGGCGTCCGGCGTTCCGCCGATGGGGCGCGCCAATGGATGCTCACCCAGCACGGCGGCCACGAACTTCTCATGGGCGACGTCCGTGGGGTCATCACTGTCCATGGCGATTTCCTCGAGGATGACATCGCGTTCCTGCTCAAGCTCGGCGGGGTCCAGAACCGCACCGGTGATCATGTCCGCAATGACATCGATGGCCATGGGGAGATCGGTGTCCAAGACCCGGGCGAAGTAGCAGGTGCTTTCCTTTGCCGTTGCGGCGTTGGACTCGCCGCCCACCTCATCGAAGGCGGACGCTATTTCCAGGGCGGTGCGGCGCTTGGTGCCCTTGAACAAGAGGTGTTCAAGGAAGTGTGTTGATCCGTGCTGGCCTTCTGCCTCGTCGCGTGAACCTACTGCCACCCAGAACCCGATGGTGGCCGAACGCTGGCCCGGCATCGCCTCGGTCAGGACGCGCACGCCGCCGGGAAGGACCGAACGCCGAACGACGGAACCGCCCTCGGCACCATGGATCAATTCGCCGCCGGGAAGGGTCTGCTCCAGCGGCAAGGGTACGACAGTCATCAAGGCCTTTCAGGTTTTCGGGTTAAGGCCGGAAGGGCCGGTGGACCTTTTCAAGTCCACCGGCCCCGCCGGGTGTACTGCTTACAGACTACTCTGCAGAAGCTTCAGCGGTTTCGGCCGGAGCTTCCTCTGCGGTTGCGCCTTCTTCTTCGGCAACAACCGGCGAGAGGGACAGCTTTCCGCGGTCATCGATCTTGGTGATCTCGACCTGGACCTTCTGGCCCACGGAGACGACATCTTCGACGTTGTCCACGCGCTTGCCGTTGGCCAGCTTGCGGAGCTCGGAGATGTGCAGCAGGCCGTCCTTGCCCGGGGTAAGGGAAACGAAGGCGCCGAAGGTGGTGGTCTTGACGACCGTACCCAGGTAGCGCTCACCGATTTCCGGTACCTGCGGGTTGGCGATGGCGTTGATGGCCGAACGCGCAGCGTCTGCGGACGGGCCGTTGGTAGCGCCGATGTAGACGGTGCCGTCATCTTCGATGGAGATGTCCGCGCCGGTGTCTTCCTGGATCTGGTTGATCATCTTGCCCTTGGGGCCGATGACCTCGCCGATCTTGTCCACGGGGATCTTGACGGCGATAACGCGCGGGGCGAACTCGGAGAGCTCGTCCGGGGTGTCGATCGCGGCGTTGATGACCTCGAGGATGTGGAGGCGGGCTTCGCGGGCCTGCTTCAGTGCTGCTGCCAGCACGGATGCGGGGATACCGTCCAGCTTGGTGTCCAGCTGGATGGCCGTGACGAACTCGGACGTACCGGCGACCTTGAAGTCCATGTCGCCGAAAGCGTCTTCGGCGCCGAGGATGTCGGTCAGGGCAGCGTAGCGGGTCTGGCCGTCAACCTGGTCGGAAACCAGGCCCATGGCGATACCGGCAACGGCAGCCTTCAGCGGCACACCTGCGTTGAGCATGGAAAGCGTCGAGGCGCAGACCGAGCCCATGGACGTCGAACCGTTGGAACCGAGGGCTTCGGAAACCTGGCGGATGGCGTAAGGGAACTCTTCGCGGGTGGGCAGAACCGGAACCAAGGCACGCTCTGCGAGGGCACCGTGGCCGATTTCGCGACGCTTCGGGGAACCGACGCGGCCGGTCTCGCCGGTGGAGTACGGCGGGAAGTTGTAGTTGTGCATGTACCGCTTGCGCGTTACCGGCGACAACGAGTCGATCTGCTGCTCCATCTTGAGCATGTTCAGCGTGGTGACACCCATGATCTGGGTCTCGCCGCGTTCGAAGATGGCCGAGCCGTGAACGCGGGGAAGAACCTCGACCTCGGCGGTCAGCTGGCGGATGTCCGTCAGGCCACGGCCGTCGATGCGGATCTGGTCCTTGAGGATGCGCTGGCGCACGACGTGCTTGGTGACCGAGCGGAACGCTGCGGACAGCTCCTTTTCGCGGCCCTCGAACTCGCCGGCGAGTGCGCCGAGGACTTCGTCCTTGAGAGCGTCGGAAGCGTTGTCGCGCTCCTGCTTGTCAGCGATCTGGAACACAGCGGCCAGCTTGTCAGCGGCAGCAGCTTCGACAGCAGCGTAGACGTCGTCCTGGTAGTCCAGGAAGACCGGGAACTCGACCGTGGGCTTGGCAGCGCGGGCTGCCAGGTCCGCCTGTGCTTCACACAGTGCCTTGATGAACGGCTTGGCGGCCTCAAGACCCTCGGAAACAACCTCTTCGGTGGGGGCAGTGGCGCCCTGTTCCTTGATGAGGCTCCAGGAGTTGTCCGTGGCTTCGGCTTCAACCATCATGATGGCGACGTCGTCACCGGCGATGCGGCCGGCGACAACCATGTTGAACACGGCGTTCTCGAGCTGGGAGTGCTTGGGGAAGGCAACCCACTGCGAACCCTGCTCGTCGGCGATGAGGGCAACGCGGACGCCACCGATCGGGCCGGAGAAGGGGAGGCCGGAAAGCTGCGTGGACATCGAGGACGCGTTGATGGCGACGACGTCGTAGAGCTCATCGGGGTTGATCGCCAGAACGGTGACGACGATCTGGACCTCGTTGCGCAGGCCCTTGACGAAGGCCGGGCGCAGCGGGCGGTCCATAAGGCGGCAAGCCAGGATGGCTTCGGTGGACGGGCGGCCTTCGCGGCGGAAGAACGAGCCCGGGATGCGGCCGGCCGCGTACATGCGCTCTTCGACGTCGACCGTCAGCGGGAAGAAGTCGAAACCTTCGCGCGGCTGCTTGCCGGCGGTGGTTGCGGAGAGAAGCGCGGTGTCATCGTCGATGTAAACCATCGAAGCGCCGGCTGCCTGCTTGGCAAGGCGACCGGTTTCGAAGCGAATGACGCGCTTGCCGAACCGGCCGTTGTCGATGATGGCTTCGGAGAACTGGATTTCGGGACCCTCCATGGAGAGTCACCTCCGTTTCTGTTAGCGGAAGTCCACCGCATCAACCCAGGCCTCTTCTTTTTTACTGGCCTGTACTACACCCGGTCATCGATCGAGATCCACGGGCTGCACCTCCTGCGGCACATATCCCGGGAATCACTACCGAGGACCGCGAATGCGCGATGCGGTTGATTCCTGTGTTTAGTTGTTGGTGAAGAAGGCGGCCCGTTCCTCGAAGGACCGGGCCGCCAAAGACAGACTAGCGGCGCAGGCCGAGACGCTCGATGAGCGAACGGTAGCGGGCGATGTCGGTGTCCTTCAGGTAGGAAAGCATGCGCTTGCGACGACCAACCAGTGCGAGGAGACCGCGCTGGGTGTGGAAGTCGTGCTTGTGCTCCTTCATGTGCTCAGTCAGATCCTTGATCCGCTGGGTCAGGACTGCAACCTGGACCTCGGGCGAACCGGTGTCGCCTTCAGAGGTTGCGTATTCCTTGATGATGGACTGCTTTACAGCGGCGTCAAGTGCCACGTGAACTCCTAGAGTTGTGCCGTGCTTCCCGATGCAGCGCCTCGCTGACGGGTTGTCCTTGGGGCGTCTCCACACACAAAAACAGGTCCAGCTGCCACGGACTGCGGCCAGAACCATTTACCAGTTTACCGGCAGGCCGCCAGTGTTGTCGAAAATCCCCTACAGCGGGGCGAGCAGCTCCCGTGCCTGGGCCACGTCGAGGCACATTTGTTCCACCAGCGCTTCCGGCCCACGGTAGGCAACCATCCCCCGCAGGCGCCGGGTGAATTCGACCGCAACTGTCTGGCCGTAGAGGTCGAAGTCTTCAACGTTCTCTTCGGGACGGTCGATCACATGGGCCTCGACCTGGCGGCTGACGCCATCGAAAGTGGGGTTTGAACCCACGGAGATGGCGGCCGGCCACCGCGTACCTGATTCATCGATCAGCCAGCCGGCATAGATGCCGTCGGCCGGGATGTAGCCCGTCGAATCCGGGGAAAGGTTGGCTGTGGGGAATCCGAGATCGCGTCCACGGGCAGCACCATGAACCACTTCGCCCCGCATCCGGTGCGGCCTGCCGAGCACGGCAGCAGCTGTGACCACGTCGCCTTCGGACAAGGCCTCCCTCACCCAAGTGGAAGAACAGCGGCGGTCGGCATCGCCGTCGTGATGAAGCGGGAAGCCGCCTGCGCCGTATTCATGGACCACCTGCACACCAAAGCCCAGATGTTCGCCCAGCTCCTGCATCGTGACAACGTCGCCCACATTCCCAGCACCGAAACGGAGATCGTGGCCCACTACTATGTGGGCGGCATGGAGTCCGTCGAGCAGGATGTCACGCACGAACTCAACAGGCGACATCGCTGCAAGGTCCAATGTGTATTTCATGACCAGGACGGCGTCGACGCCGGTATCAGCCAGTGCGTCCAGCTTGTCCTGGAGGCCCATGATCAGCTCAGGCGCAGCATCCGGCCGGTGGACCTGCGCCGGGTGGGGATCGAACGTCACAGCAACCGAGGGAATGTCGTACCGCTTCGCGGTGTCCGTCAGTTGGGCCAGGACATGCTGGTGGCCCCGATGTACCCCGTCAAAATTGCCGATAGTGACAACGGTGGGTCCGAAGTCCTTGGGGACCTCAGTGGGATCGTTCCAGATGTGGACCATCAACCTCGCCTTTTACTGCAGATGTTCATTCCGTCCGGCAACCTCCCGGCTCCGGAACAATCTAAGGTTACCCGCAAGGGCAGACGGCTCAGGACGGTCGCCGCTTGTTGAGCCACAGAAGCCCGAGGATCGGCAGCAGCAACGGTACGAAGCCATAGCCGCGCCCGAACAGTGACCACACCGTGTCATGCGGGAAAGCGACCGGATCGAAGAGGCTGATCGCGCCAACCACCAGCACACCCACCAGTTCAGTGAGCACCGCAGCCAGCGAGACCTTGAACCAGGTGCGGCCCGGCTTCGCCAGCGAAACGGTCGCCACAATGTAGACGACGGCGGCAAATGCCGAAAGGATGTGCGCCAGCGGAGCCTCGGCGAACTTGGTGGCAATCTGGTAGCCGGCGCGCGCCGTCGCCGACAGGGCGAACACTGCATACACCGCAATCAGCAGACGTCCGGGGCCTGTGTTCGGCGTATCTTTTTGCTTCGGCTGTTGGCCGGCGGAGTTGGTCTCGGTTCCAGTCACTTCGTGTTCTTCCTTCAAGGTCAGTACCAGATCTGGTTCATGCGGGCACCCATCACAAGGACCGTCACACCCACCGCCGCCAGGACGAAGTTGCTCCAGCGGGTGCGCTCAAGAATTGCCCAGTACACCGCACCCAGCGGGATGATCAGCGCGGTCAGCATATAGCCCCAGAATTCCCATGGCTCACCGGCGATCTGCTCGCCCAAGGCAACGCGGACGATCGATCCCACCAGATACACCAGCAGCACCACTTCGACCGCCAGCACGGAGTAGATCGTGGGATCGTTGGGCGCCTTCTTCATCAAACCGGCGACGATGCACAGGATGGTCGAAACCAGCCCGACGATCAGGAGTGCGTAAAAATACCCGTCCATGCCTACTCCGCCTGGCCCGTTCCGGAGGCGGCGCCGGTTCCGGCGCCCGTTCCGGTTCCGGAGCCTGTCCCGGGCGCAAAGACCAGCACCGGCTTGGCGAAGGTGCCTGAGTCTGCCAACAGTGCCACCAACTCCCCCGACGGCGCGAACGCTGCGGCAGGTTTGTCGGCCGTGGCCGCATCAGGAGTGCCTGCCCCGGGACCAGCGGCAATGCGGCGGCCGAAGGAGATCTCCGTTGTTTCTTCCTCGCTCAGCTCACGGTTTGGCATGAGGGCGCGTGCGGCCAAGGACATGTCAAGGACTTCGAGCTCTTCTGCCAGTTCCTCCAAGGTTCTGGCCTGATCGATGGAATACGGGCCGACCTGGGTGCGTCGGAGGGCGGTGAGGTGGCCACCTACGCCCAGTGCGTAGCCGAGGTCGCGGGCCAAAGCCCGGATGTACGTTCCCGAGGAGCATTCGACGGTGACGTCGACGTCAACCACCCTGCCGCCGTCGGGCCTGTTGACCGCGTGGATATCGAAACGGTGGATAGTGACCGGCCGGGCAGCGAGTTTGACCTCTTCCCCCGAGCGGACACGGGCGTAGGAACGCTCGCCGTTGACTTTGATGGCACTGACACTGCTGGGGACCTGCTGGATGGGACCGGTCAGCGCGGCGACACCGGCAGCAATGGCTTTATCGGTGACGGCGGCTGCGCTGCGGGTTTCTGTGACCTCGCCTTCGGCGTCGTCGGTGATGGTGGTCTCGCCCAGCCTGATGGTGGCGGTGTAGGTCTTGGATGTGCCCACGATGTAGGTCAGCAGCCGTGTTGCCTTGTTAATGCCGATCACCAGCACCCCGGTGGCCATGGGATCAAGGGTCCCTGCATGCCCCACTTTCCGGGTGCCGGCCAGCCGCCGCATCCGTCCAACCACGTCGTGGCTGGTCCATCCCTGCGGTTTGTCAACGATTACCAGTCCAGAAAGCACGCTTACCAGTATATGGGTGGCTAGGATGGCTCCCATGCCTGAGCTTGCCGCGCACGTCCGCGACGTCCCCGTGAACCAGATCCGCGAAATCACAGAAGCCGCCTGGGCCACCCCCGGGGCGATCGTCCTGAGCATCGGAGAGCCAGGGTTCGCACTGCCCCGCCACATCCTGGATGCCGGGATCGCGTGCCTGGACCGGGACGAGACCAACTACACGCCCAACGCGGGCATTCCGGCCCTTCGTGAAGCCTTTGCCGCGCGGTTCCGGGAACAGCAAGGCGTGGACATCGGCGCCGACCGGGTCTACGTTGTGGACGGCGCGCAACAAGGCCTGCATTTCGCCATGAGCCTGCTCCTGTCCCCCGGTGACGAAATCCTCATCCCCAACCCCGGGTACCCCACGTTCGCCATGACAACCCGGCTGCTGCACGCAGTTCCCGTGCAGTATCCGCTGTACCCGCACAACGACTTCCAGCCGCACATCGAGGACATCGAAGCCCTCATCACGCCCCGGACCAAGGTGTTGATGCTGAACTCGCCGTCCAATCCGCTCGGCGCGGTCTTCAGCGAGGAGACCACCCGGCAGCTGGTTGCCCTTGCCGTCAAGCACGATCTGTGGATCATTTCCGACGAGTGCTATGAAGCCTTTACCTTCGACGTCCCACACGTCAGCCCGGTCCGTTTTGACAGTGCCATACCCGGCGAGTCCAGGGTGTTCGCTTCCCTGACGCTTTCCAAAACGTACGGCCTGACCGGTCTGCGTATCGGTGCGCTGGTCTGCCCGCCGGGGTTGGAGCAGAAGATGAACAATGTCATGGAATCGATCGTCTCGTGTGTAGCGTCGCCGTCGCAGTACGCGGCCTTGGCGGCGCTGACCGGGCCGCAGGAGTATATTTCCACCGCCCGCGAGCACTATCGGAGCAACCGCGACGCAGCCTCGGCCGTGCTGGCGGAGAAGAACATCCCCTACCTGGGTGCGCAGGGAGCCTTCTACCTGTGGGCCGACGTTTCGCACGTGAGCGACGGCGACGTCCGCACCTGGGTGCGCAAGTTCCTTGCGGACCCAGGCGTGTCGTTTGCGCCCGGAACGGCCTTCGGGTCGATCGGTGAGGGCTGGATCCGGATTGCGTTGTGCGGCGGCCAGGAGGACCTGCTCGACGGCGTCAGCCGCCTTCCAGCCCGGCCAGGCTCCGGCGCGTCCTGAGAGGGACAGCCCTAGTAGGCAGTGCGTCGGACGTGGTTCCGCCATGCTTCGAAGGGCTGGTCCGCAGCCGGGAGCTCGAAGTGTTCCACGGGCAGAAGCGCGGGCCTGGAACCGTTGAAGTATTCGTAGAACAGGGCATCGTCAAAGCCCGCCCGTGCCGCACCGTTTCTGTCAGCCGCGAAGTAGACGTGCCCGATCCTGGCCCACAGCGTCGCCGAGAGGCACAGCGGGCACGGTTCGCAGCTGGTGTAGAGCACCGAACCCGAGAGATCGAACTTCCTGATGGCAGCGGCGGCCCGGCGGATTGCCACTACCTCGGCGTGGGCTGTGGGATCGTGGTCCCTGGTTACCCGGTTGACCCCCTCATGGGCGGTTCCGTCCGGAGTGACCACAATGGCGCCGAATGGTCCGCCGCCGTCGGAAACGTTCTGGACGGCCAGCTCTATGGCCCGGTTCAGGTATTCATCACGCTGGTGAGCACTGTGCGCCGACATGCTCCGATCCTAACGAGTTTTTGTACAGCTAATGCCCCTAAAACTCAGTCTTAGGGGCATTAGCTGTACAAAAACTCGAGGGGGGTTAGCGGGCGGCATCCTCGTCGTCGACGTCGTCTTCGTCGAGGTCGTCCGGGTCATCGCCCTTGTACGGATCGGCGTCGCCTGCGTGCTTGGCACCGGCAGCCAATGCGGCTACCTCTGCGTCGCGACGCTTGGCTTCGCGCAGCAGTTCCTCAAGGTTGGAGGCATTGACCGGGATCTGGTCTGCCACGAATTCGAGGGTAGGCGTGAGACGGACCGTAATGTTGCGGCCAACTTCCTGGCGCAGAACACCCTTTGCCTTCTCCAGCGCCTTCGCGGCATCGGAGTGGGCTGCCTCATCACCGAACACGGTGTAGTAGATGGTGGCGTGCCGAAGGTCGTTGGTGACGCGGGCGTCAGTGACCGTGATGGACTCGACGCGCGGATCCTTGACCCGGCGCCCGAGCGCCTCAGCGACGACGACCTTGATCCGCTGTGCAAGTTTGGCAGCGCGTGCGGGATCAGCCATGACTTCCTCCTGGAAAGTAGAAACGGGGACGGAACGGGTCCGCCGGGATTACCCGACGGACCCGTTCCATGCGGAACCTAGACGCGCGGCTTTTCGCGCATCTCGAAGGTCTCGATGATGTCGCCTTCGCTGATGTCATTGAAGGAGCCAAGACCGATACCACACTCGAAGTCGGTACGGACTTCGGTGGCGTCATCCTTGAAGCGCTTGAGCGTCTCAACGGTGAGGTTGTCACCGATGACCTTGCCGTCGCGGCTGACACGTGCCTTGCTGTTACGGCGGATGATGCCCGAGCGGACGATCGAGCCGGCGATGTTACCGAACTTGGAAGAACGGAAGACTTCGCGAACCTCGGCGGTGCCGAGCTGGACTTCCTCGTATTCAGGCTTGAGCATGCCCTTGAGAGCCATCTCAATGTCATCGATTGCTGCGTAGATGACCGAGTAGAAGCGCATGTCCACGCCTTCACGGTCAGCCAGTTCAGCCACGCGTTCAGCCGGCTTGACGTTGAAGCCGATGATGATGGCGTTGTCCACCGTTGCCAGGTTGACGTCGTTCTGCGTGATGGCACCCACACCACGGTGGATGACACGGAGCTGCACGTCGTCGTCTCCGACATCGATCTTGAGCAATGCGTCTTCGAGGGCTTCCACGGCACCGGACACGTCACCCTTGAGGATGAGGTTGAGGGTGTCGATCTTGCCTTCGGCAACTGCCTGGTCGAAGTCTTCCAGGCTGATGCGCTTGCGACGCTTGGCCAGGGCGGCGTTGCGGTCTGCTGCTTCGCGCTTCTCAGCGATCTGGCGGGCCGTACGCTCGTCAGGGGTCACCAGGAAGGTGTCACCTGCACGCGGCACGTTGGACAAACCGAGCACCTGGACCGGACGGGACGGCAGTGCGACATCCAGTGCCTCGCCGTTCTCGTCGAACATTGCGCGGACGCGGCCGTGAGCCGTACCGGCAACGATCGTGTCGCCAACAGCCAAAGTACCCGACTGCACCAGGACGGTGGCCACGGAGCCGCGGCCCTTGTCCAGGTTCGCTTCGATGGCGATGCCTCGAGCGTCCTTGTCCGGGTTGGCACGCAGATCCAAGGCGGCATCTGCGGTCAGCAGGACGGCGTCGATCAGTTCGTCGATGTTGAGGTTCTGGCGGGCAGAAACCTCAACGAACATGGTGTCGCCACCGTATTCCTCGGGAACCAGGCCGTACTCAGTGAGCTGGCCCTTGACCTTGTCCGGGTTGGCGCCTTCCTTGTCGATCTTGTTCACAGCGACAACGATCGGCACATTTGCCGCCTGGGCGTGGTTGAGCGCTTCAACCGTCTGCGGCATGACGCCGTCGTCGGCTGCGACAACCAGGATCGCGATGTCGGTCACCTTCGCACCACGGGCACGCATGGCCGTGAAGGCCTCGTGACCGGGGGTGTCGATGAAGGTGATGTCGCGGGCCTGGCCCTCGTGGATGTGGCTGATCTGGTAAGCACCGATGTGCTGGGTGATTCCACCGTGCTCGCCGGCCACAACGTTGGAGTTGCGGATGGCGTCAAGCAGGCGGGTCTTACCGTGGTCAACGTGACCCATGACGGTGACAACCGGCGGACGCGGTTCGAGGACGTCGTCGCCTTCGGCGTCGAGTTCGTCCTGGATGTTGATGTCGAACTGGTCCAGGAGCTCGCGCTCCTCGTCTTCGGGCGAAACAACCTGAAGCTTGTAGCCAAGTTCGGCACCGAGCAGGCCAAAGGTGTCTTCGTCCAGCGACTGGGTTGCCGTTGCCATCTCACCGAGGTGGAACAGTACGGTCACCAGCGATGCGGGGTTCGCATCGATCTTCTCGGCGAAGTCCGTAATGGACGAGCCGCGACGCAGGCGGATGATGGTCTCGCCGTCACCGCGGGGTACTGATACGCCGCCCAGCGACGGAGCACTCATCTGCTCCAGTTCCTGGCGCTTGGCACGCTTCGACTTGCGCTGCTTGCCACGACCGGCGCCGCCCTTGCCGAAGGCACCCTGGGTACCACCGCGGCCACGGCCGCCCTTGCCAAAGCCACCACCGGCGGGAGCTCCGCCACCAGTGCCTGAACCCGGAGCGCCACCCGGACGGCCAGCGCCGCCACCCGGACGGCCAGCGCCGCCGGGACGGCCTGCGCCACCCGGAGCCGGACGCTCAGTACGGTTGGGCATCATGCCCGGAGTCGGACGGTTTCCGCCACCAGGACCACCGGCAGGACGCGGAGCGCCCGGACGGGGTGCGCCAGGACGCGGGGCACCCGGACGGGGGCCACCGGTTCCTGCTGCGGGACGAGGACCACCGGTGCCGGCCGCGGGGCGGGGACCACCCGGACGTTCGCCATCATTGCGACGTTCGCCACGGGGCATGCCCTGCGACGGTGCGAACGGGTTGTTACCCGGACGCGGCGGACGGTCACCATCGCCACCACGGCCACGGGGCATGCCCTGCGACGTAGCGAACGGGTTGTTGCCGGGACGGGGACCCCCCGGACGCGGGGCCTGGCCGCCTTGGCGTGCCGGAGAAGGAGTCTCTGCCTTGGGAGCAGGACGAGCACCGGGCTTGGCCGAAACCGGGGTGGATGCGGCCGGAGCAGCAGGTGCTGCCGGAGCCGGAGCCGAGGGAGCCGGAGCTGCCGGAGCGGGAGCTGCAGGCGCCGGGGCCGGAGCCTTCGGCGTCGCAGGGCCCGGAGCCGGAGCAGCCGGACGGGATACGGGACGGTTAGCCGCAGGAGCGGCTGCTGGGGCGGCAGACTTGGCAGCGCCGGCACCCGGGTAGGCGTCGCGAAGCTTCTTCACGACGGGGGCCTCAATGGTGGAAGAGGCGGAGCGAACGAATTCGCCCAATTCCTGCAGTTTGGTCACTGCATCTTTGGAAGTAATACCGAGCTCTTTGGCGAGCTCATGTACGCGGACCTTGGCCACATTTCTCCTGTCTCGGTCCGCACCGAGCCAGGCACGAACCGTCTACTTCTTACTGCGGGCCTTCGCCGCTTGCGCGCATGAAAGGCCCATTGCAGAGCGCAACAAAGTTGTCATCGTTACGCACTCATCGCTGGGAACTCATCGGGTTTCCATCAGTTTTCTGACCCGCTTTCAGGTTTGGACGGTTTTCCTGTGGGTGCCGCGGCCTCCACAGGTGGCGTACCCGGCATCAGGTAGCGCTCGACGGCGCCCGTTTCAGTCGCGCCCGCAAGGGCCCTTCCGAACGCGCGACGCTTGATCGCCAATGCCAAGCACTTCTCGCTGGGGTGCAGCCACGCACCCCTGCCGGTCATCCGGCGTCGAACATCGACGAGGACGGCGGGTGAACCGCCGCCTTGGGCGACCAGCCGGACAAGCTCGGACCGGGAGCCTTGCTTCCGGCATCCAATGCACGTGCGAACAGGCCCTTGGACGCGTTCAAGCAGTTCAGCCACGACGTGTCCAACCTGCCTTACGCTACTGTCGCCCGGCGTCCAGGCTGGTCAAATCAGCCGTGGCACACCAAAACACATGGATACCGGACGTAAGCCCGGTTCCATCCATTCTAGCCCCCCGGCCCCTGAGTCCTGAAACCAGGGCGCCGGGAGCGTGGCGCGGAACCGGCGGCCGGGGCAGGCCCGTTCCCCGCTATTCAGACTTGGCGGGCGCGGCGTCCGAAACGATATCGATGCGCCATCCCGTCAGCTTGGCCGCAAGCCGGGCATTCTGGCCCTCTTTGCCGATCGCCAGCGAAAGCTGGTAGTCAGGGACCACGACGCGCGCAGAACGGGTAGCCTCGTCCGTGATTGTGACCGAATTCACCCTCGACGGCGACAACGAGTTCGCGATGAAGGTTGCCGGGTCTTCGCTGAAGTCGACAATGTCGATCTTTTCGTCGTTCAACTCGGTCATGACAGCGCGGACGCGTGAACCCATTTCACCGATGCAGGCACCCTTGGCATTAACGCCCGGAATGTTGGCCTTCACCGCGATCTTGGTACGGTGACCGGCCTCGCGGGCCAGCGCCACGATCTCCACGGAACGGTCAGCGATCTCCGGAACTTCCATTTCGAAGAGCTTCCGGACCAGGCCGGGGTGCGAGCGGGAGAGGGTGATGGACGGCCCCTTGGCACCACGGTGGACGTCCACAACGAAGGCACGCAGGCGGCTTCCGTGCAGGTACTTCTCGCCGGGAACCTGCTCGGGCGGGGGAAGCAGCGCTTCGATGGCTCCCAGGTTGACCTGGATCATGTGCGGGTTGTTGCCCTGCTGGATCATTCCAGCAACGAGTTCGCCTTCACGGCCCTTGAACTCGCCCAGCACGTTGTCGTCCTCTACGTCGCGCAGGCGCTGGAGGATGATCTGGCGTGCGGTGCTTGCCGCGATGCGGCCGAAGCCGGCCGGGGTGTCTTCAAACTCGCCGATGGCCTCGCCGTCGTCGTCGATTTCAGTCGCCCAGATGGTGACGTGTCCGCTCTTGCGGTCCAGCTCGGCGCGGGCCTTCTCGTAGGCGCCGGGCGTCTTGTGGTATGCCACCAGCAGCGCTTGTTCGATGGTGGGAATCAGGAGATCCAGCGGGATTTCACGCTCACGCTCCAGGAGTCTCAGTGCGCTCATGTCAATATCCATTAGGCCTCCTCGGAAGGTCCGTTGTGCTCGTCTTCCAGCGCAGCCTCATGGAGGTGGCTGAATTCAATCTCGACTTTTCCTTGGCGGATCCTGTCGAAAGGAATAGTGATGGGGTCGCCTTGCTTGGGCTTCATGCCCTTCTTGACTTCGTGCTCGGGGATCAGCGTCACATCGTTGTCACCGACGGACGTGATGCGGCCCAGCACGTTCTCGCCCTGGATGACGTTGACCCGGACCATGCGGCCACGGGCCCGGTGCCAGTGGCGGGGTTCGGTCAGGGGACGTCCAACGCCCGGGGAGGAAACCTCGAGGTCATAGGGACGGCCGTCGTCGTGGGGATCGTTGTCAAGGATATCCGACAGTCCGCGGGAGACATCGGCGATAGCATCAAGGCTGACGCCGCCGGTTTCCTCCTGCGGAAGATCCACGACGACGTGGACGGTGCGGTGGGATCCGGCAACGTGGATGGAAACATCCTCGAGGTAGAGCCTGCTGGCAAGGACCGCCGGTTCGAGCAGCGCTTTGAGCCTGCTCTCTTCCGGGTTGTGGATGGTGGCCGTTGAGTTCGATTCAGAACGGTCTGTTGAAGTCGTGGCTTCCGAGTCACTCACGTTGCCCGCCGCCTCCCGATAGATGTTGTTGTGACTACTAGCCTAACGATTTTCCGCGCGACATGGTGCACTGAGTCGCCCGCCCACGTGACACCATGGTGTGTTGTGAACGGGCAAACAAGCGAAAAACGACGAACACCGGACTGGGGCCGGGTTTTGCTGGTTGCCGTGGTGGCCCTGCTGGTCGCGGGCACCGGAATGGTGCTGGTTCCGCGCGATTCCGGGACTCCTGCGCCCGTTTCCTTCTCCGAATCCGCCCGTGCCGAGGCCTCCTCCGATGCAGTGGAGTTGCTGGAATCGGCCGGAGCCCTGTCCAGCGCCGAAGCTCCGGAGGCCAAAACCCCGGCCCTTGCAGGCGTTGTGACTTTGCTGACAACGCAAGCCCGGGCACTCATGGCTCCTGGAGCTACCACCGTCAGCTCCGCCCCTGCGTCCACCCTCACGCCCGGCCCCGCAGCTGCGACGCGTGCTTCCCTGCTGGAGCACCTCTCCGCGAGCGGAAGGAAACGCCTGGCGGACGCGCGGGAGGCCGACGGCGGAATCGCCCGCCTGCTCGCCGCCGTCGGCACTGCCCAACTGATCCACTCCGAAACCCTGGCCGCGTCATGGCAGTTGCCCTTGCCCGCGGCCCCTTCGTCTCCCGCAAACGCCGAGGCGTCAACGACGGTACCGGCGGCCACACCCACTGCGGCCGCCTGCCCGTCCGTCAGCCCGACGCCAAAACCGTCGTCGGCCACCACCGATTCGGCTCTCGCCGCAGCGGTCCGCTCTCAGCAGGAAGCCGTCTATGCCTACCAGGTAGCCCAGAAAAGGCTGGACGCCGGCGCTGCCACCCTCGCCGCCAAGGACTTGCAAGTGCACGCCCTCCTGCTCAGGCAGGCCGAGGCCTTGACGCGCGCCAACTGCGGCGACGTTCCCCCGGCATCGGCCGGATACCAGCTGCCGGAGCTCTTTGCAAAGAACCCCGCCGCCGCCTTGGGTGCGCTCGAAGCGTCTTCTTTGCCAGGCTTCGCGGACCTTGTTGCCTTGTCCACCGGCGAAACCCGCGCCTGGGCGTTGGACGGCCTGCTTGCCTCGGCCCGCAGGAGCGTCGCTTGGGGCGCCGCTCTTCCGGCCCTGCCCGGAGTGACGTTCGACGCCGGACAGTTGCCTGCACTGCCGACCCCAGGTACTGCTTCTGCACCGGTACAGGCAACTTCTGCACCGGCACAGGCAACGAGCGCGGGATAGGCGAGCCTAGCCATGCTGGTCAAGGCCGTCCACCGGTGCTTGGCTTGGAACATGGCCTCCACAGAAACTGCCACCACCCACGAGAACGAGCCACACCGCGACGACCTGGCGCACCGGCTGAACTGGCTACGGGCCGGGGTGCTTGGGGCGAACGACGGGATCGTATCGGTCGCCGCAATCGTGGTGGGCGTGGCAGGTGCCACCACCAACACTGGCAGCATCCTCGCCGCGGGAACAGCGGGTTTGGTGGGCGGAGCGATCTCCATGGCGTTGGGAGAATACGTGTCCGTCAGCAGCCAGAGCGACACGCAAAAGGCCCTGATCGAAAAGGAACGCCGGGAACTCGCTGAACAACCCGAGGACGAACTCAATGAGCTTGCCGCGATCTACGAATCCAAGGGCCTTAGCCCCAAGACGGCGAGGACCGTTGCCGAGGAGCTCACCGAGCACGATGCCTTGGCTGCCCACCTGTCCGCCGAACTGAACATCCACGAAAACGACATCGTGAGCCCTTGGAACGCTGCGCTTGCCTCCGCAGTGGCGTTCACTTTGGGAGCAGTGCTGCCAATGCTGGCAATCCTGCTTCCTCCCCCGGAAATGCGTGTGCCCCTGACGTTCGTTGCGGTGCTACTGGCACTCGCCATCACAGGAGCCATTGGGGCTTGGATTGGCGGGGCGTCCCGCTTCCGGGCTGCAGTCCGGGTGGTTCTCGGCGGTGCCCTGGCCTTGGCGGCGACGTTCTCGATCGGAACGCTCTTGGGTGCCAGCGGCGTTTTCTAAGGTCCGTGCCTTGCCACGGAGTTAGGCTGTTCGCGTGACCCTTCACGCGATGATTCCCATTCCGGGCGACCTTCACGCCCGTTACAACCGCGACTCCGCGGGCCGGGACTGGCTGGCCAGCCTGCCGGGACTCATCTCCGAAGCACTGGAACGCTGGCAGCTCATCGTGGACCTGGCCCCTGGCGAGGAACCATGGAACGGCCACGGCGCTTTGGTGGTGCCGGTCGTGCAGGACAGCGGCGCTGCAGCCTTGAAAATTGCCTTCCCCCACGACGAGGCGAGGGTGGAGCGGTACGCACTGGAACTGTGGGACGGCCGTGGCGCTGTCCGCCTCCTGGCTTCCGATGCCGCCAGCTGCTCCATGCTCCTGGAACGGTTGGATGCCTCACGCTGGCTGCAGGACGCTTCGATGGACCAGGCAGTTGACGCGTGGGGCGGCATTGTCCGGGAACTGTCCATCCCGCCCGGCGATGGGCTCCAGTGGCGGGCCTTTGACCACATAGCGGGGACCGCGGAGCGCTGGAGCGATGAACTGCCCGCCGAATGGGAACGCCTTGAGCGGCCTTTCCCCAGATGGTTGTTGGAGGCGGCCCTTGAGGTGTGCCAAACGCGCGGAGCCGTAGGCCGCCGTTCGGGTAGAGACGTGCTGGTGCACACCGATCTGCACTTCATGAACATCCTTGCCACGCGTGCAGACCAGCATGGGCGCGGGAGCTATCTCGCCATCGATCCACAGCCGCAGATCGGCGAGGCGGAGTTTTCGGTGGCGCCGCTTCTCTGGAACCGCATTCATGACCTCTCCCGGACAGATCCGGAGACCGCGTTGCATGAGCGCTGCACGGACTTCAGCCTTGCCGCCGGCCTTGACCCGGAGATCGCACGGCAGTGGAGCGTTGCCCGCGAAGTGGCGAACGCTTTGTGGTACGCCGCAAAACAAGAACACGACGGCGATCTGGCGCGCTCCCTGTGGGTTGCCAGCACCATGGCAGGCCGGACGCTGGACCATTTGCCGCGAGCCCACGAACTTCCTGACCCAGGTGAGCTCAAAAGCTGAGCACCCTCAGAAACTGAGCAGTCGTGCCGCCTCAGGCGAAGTTTTCGTTCCAGACATCCACACCCAGTTTGACGATCAGCGCCGCCACCACGATGAGAAAAACGAGGCGCACGAACTTGCTTCCCCTGGCCACGGCTGTTCTGGCTCCCAGATAGCCTCCTGCCATGTTGGCCAGTCCGAGGACCAGGCCCACGCCCCACAGCAATGAGCCATGCGGCAGGAAGAAGATCAGTGCTCCGGCGTTGGTTGCCATGTTGACGATCTTGGCTTTGGCGCTGGCTTCCAGGAACGCGTAGCCCATGGCCGAAACCAGGGCAATCACCAGGAACGAACCAGTACCGGGGCCGATAAGACCGTCGTAGAAACCGATGACACCACCAATGAGGCAGGCCACGACGTAATGTTTGTGGCCATCATGGCGCAAGGCCGTCAGCTCGCCTGCGCTTGGACGCAGCGCGGTAAAGATCGCGACGGCGATCAGGGCCAGGACGATGATCGGCTTGAAAACACTCGCGGGCAGTGATGCGGCCAGGATCGCGCCGCCGAAGCTCCCGGCCAGCGCAATCACCGCCATTGGAATTGCGGTCTTCAGGTCCGGCCCTACGCGGCGGTAGTACGTCACGGCACTGGTGGTGGTTCCGAAGATGGAACCCATTTTGTTGGTCGCCAGCGCCTGAACAGGCGTGATGCCCGGCACCAGCAGCAGGGCGGGGAGCTGGATCAGTCCCCCGCCTCCAACTACTGCGTCAATCCAGCCGGCCGCGAATCCAGCCACCACAATCAGGATGATCGTGGTGAGCTGGATGGATTCGAAGCCCGAAATCACCGGGAACGGACGGCGTTGACCACGTAATCCACGGCTTTGTCGACGGCGACGTTCTCGGCCTCGCCGCTGCGACGGTCCTTGATTTCGACAACGCCATCTGCCAGTCCGCGTCCAACAGCCAGGATGGTGGGCACACCCACGAGCTCGGCGTCGCCAAACTTGACGCCGGGAGATACCTTGGGCCGGTCATCGAAGATGACGTCCAGCCCGGCAGCCTCGAGCTCGCTTGAGAGCCTCTCGGCGGCCTCGAAGATCTCCTCGCCGCGTCCGACAGCCACGACGTGGACATCGGCCGGAGCAACCGAGCGGGGCCACACGATGCCGCGTTCGTCGTGGTTCGCTTCAGCCAGGGCAGCAACGGCACGGGTCACGCCTACTCCGTAGGAGCCCATGGTCACGACAACCTGTTTGCCGTTCTGGTCCAGGACCTTCAGGTCCAGGGCTTCGGCGTACTTGCGGCCGAGCTGGAAAATGTGTCCCATTTCGATGCCGCGTGCGGTCTCCAGGGGGCCGGAGCCGTCGGGGGCGGGATCGCCGGCCCGCACCTCTGTGCTCTCGATGACGCCGTCCCAGGTAAAGTCGCGGCCGGCCACCAGGCCGAAGACGTGCTTGCCCTCGGAGTTGGCACCGGTGATCCAGCTGGTGCCGGACACAACGCGGGGGTCCACCAGGAACAGCACTTTGGAGGAGCCTTCGAGTCCCAGGACAGGCTGGTCAAGGGACAGCCCGGGGCCGATGTAGCCCTTGACGAGCCACGGCAGCTTCTTGAGGTCTTCCTCATTCGCGGCCTCAAGCCCGATCTCCCCTGCGATGGGCAGGTGGGATCCGATGTTTGCTTCCACGCGCTTGAGGTCAACGGCACGGTCACCCGGAACGCCGATCACCACGATCTGGCGCTCACCGGTGGGCAGCGTGACGGCGAGGACCACATTCTTGAGCGTGTCGGCGGCAGACCAGGGGCCGTCGTCGGAACCGGTGCGCGGAGCAAGCTGGTTCGCTGCGGCGACCAGGGTCTCGATGGTGGGCGTGTTCGGTGTTTCCAGGACCTCGGCAGCAGGGGCGTTGCTGAAGTCGATGTCGTCCGGGACAACGGTGGTGACAGCTTCGACGTTGGCATAGTAGCCGCCTGCGGAGCGAACGAACGTGTCCTCGCCGATCTCGGTGGGGAACAGGAATTCCTCGCTCTTGGAGCCACCCATGGCGCCGGCTGTGGCTGCAACGGGAATCACTTCGAGGCCCAGCCGTTCGAAGATCTTCAGGTAGGCGGCCCGGTGGGCGGCGTAGCTGGCGTCCAAGCCGGCGTCGTCGACGTCGAACGAGTAGGAGTCCTTCATGATGAACTCGCGGCCGCGGAGGAGGCCCGCGCGGGGACGGGCTTCATCGCGGTATTTGTTCTGGATCTGGTAGAGGCTCAGCGGCAGGTCTTTGTAGGACGAGTACAGGTCCTTGACCAGCAGGGTGAACATTTCCTCGTGCGTGGGGGCCAGCAGGTAGTCGGCACCCTTGCGGTCCTGGAGGCGGAACAGGCCTTCGCCGTATTCGGTCCAGCGGTTGGTGGCCTCATAGGGTTCGCGCGGAAGCAAAGCCGGGAAGTGGACTTCCTGGGCCCCGATGGCGGCCATTTCCTGGCGGATGATCTCTTCGACCTTGCGCAGGACGCTCAGGCCCAGCGGCAACCAGGTGTAGATGCCGGGCGCGGCACGGCGGATGTAGCCGGCGCGGACCAGGAGCTTGTGGCTGGCGACCTCGGCGTCGACGGGATCTTCACGCAGGGTGCGCAGGAATAACTGGGAAAGGCGAAGGACCACGGGTACGTATCCGTTTCTTTGGCAGGTGTGGCAAAACAACTGCGTACTAATCTACCGGTTTGCGGCCTTGCGCCTTTAACGTACGGATTCACCCTCCGCCTGGCCCTGAACACGGAAGAGCCACGCCTTCGCGAGCGGAAGCCCCTGGCCGCCGTGGGCTGGTCATCCTGCGAGGGCGTGGCTCAACGGCCGGCCGGCCGCAAGCGTTATCCGTTGACTACTTGGTCTTGCCCTCCAGGGCGACGAGTACGCCTGCGACTGCGAAGAACTTATTGCTGCCGAGCTCGCGGATGGTGTCGATACCCAGGGAATCCTTCAAGGCCTTTGCCGTGGCATCCGTGACACCTGCCAAGGCGGCCGGAGATGCATCCAGAATTTCCTTGAGACCCTTGTCCTCGTACGCCTTGTCCAGTGCTTTGGAAAGATCAACGCCAACTGCCATTGTCACGATTCCCCTCAGTGATCATCCGCGCCCCAACGACACGGTTGGGACGAACCTATGTGATGGCGGACACGATTTCAAGGATTTTTGTACTTTCGATGGACAAGGAAAATCCCTTGACCTGGTTGGGAAGCAGTCTTAGCTTTAATTCATCACTTGATGAATTACTTGATGTTCGTGAGGCCACCATGTCGCACATTGCCCGTCACGCCGCACCCCCACCCGATGCCGCCATCAGCGCGGCAGGGCTGCACGTTTCGCTGGGACGTACCCCCGTCCTGCGCGGGCTCGACTTCTCGGTGGAATCCGGCCGGATAGCCGGACTGCTGGGGCCATCGGGAAGCGGAAAGACCACCCTCATGCGCGCCATTGTCGGAGTCCAGCGGATCACCCGGGGCTCCGTCACCGTCCTCGGCTTGCCCGCCGGAAGCGCGCCATTGAGGCACGACGTCGGCTACGTCACCCAAGGCGCCAGCGTCTACGGCGACCTCAGCGTCGAGGCGAATGTACGCTACTTTGGCGCCATGCACGGCGCGACGGCGGCCGACGTCACCGAGGCGATTGCCGCCGTCGGGCTCCAGGACGTTGCCCGGCAGAAAGCCGCTGACCTGTCCGGAGGCCAGTTCAGCCGTGTGTCCCTGGCATGCGCGCTGGTGGCCCACCCGAAACTGCTGGTTCTGGACGAGCCAACTGTCGGTTTGGATCCCGTGCTTCGTGCCGAGCTGTGGGAGCGTTTCGCCGCCATGGCTGAACAGGGGACCACCCTCTTGGTCTCCAGCCACGTCATGGAGGAAGCCTCCCATTGCTCCACCCTGCTGCTGTTGAGGGACGGCCTTTTGTTGGCCCAACTCACACCGGCCGAGCTCGCCGAACGAGGACACAGCGAAGACCTCGAACGGGCGTTCCTGACCATGATCAAGGCCGCCGGCCGCGGCCAGCAGGAAAGCCAGGTGGCATCATCATGAACCTCCGGATGACCATCGCAACCACCACCCGCGTCCTCGGCCAGTTGCGGCACGACCACCGGAGTGTGGCGCTGATCCTCGTGGTGCCGGCCCTCCTGCTGACGGCCGTGTACTTCCTCTACGAAAACGAAAGCCTGCCACCAGGGGCGCCCAGGACGTTTGATCGGGTGGGCCTGATGATGCTGGCCATCTTCCCCTTCGTGGTGATGTTCCTGGTCACCTCCATCACCATGCTCCGCGAACGCACTTCCGGAACCCTGGAGCGGTTGCTGACCACGCCCATCCACAAAGCGGACCTGCTGTTCGGCTATGCCTTGGCCTTCTCCATCATGGCGGCCCTGCAATCGCTGGTGGCTACCGGTGTGGCGTACTGGATTTTCAATCTCGACATCAAAGGAAGCCCTGGCCTGGTGGTACTGATTGCGGTGATCAACGCAGTTCTGGGCGTGGCCCTCGGTTTGCTGTGCTCGGCGTTCGCCCGGACGGAGTTCCAGGCGGTGCAGTTCATGCCGGTGGTGGTGGTCCCCCAGATCCTGCTGTGCGGGCTGTTCGTGGCACGGGAGCACATGAATGAGGTCCTGGAGGGCATCTCGGGCGTCCTGCCGCTGACGTTCTCGGTGGACGCCCTGAAGGAGATCGCGGGCAATTCCGAGGCGACGTCGGCGATGTGGCAGGACGCCTCGGTGATGGCTGCGATCGTGGTGGGCGTATTGGTCCTGGCGTCGCTGACCTTGCGGCGACAAACGCGATGAGCCTCCCGCAGCTGCGACGCGGCCGACGCAGTCAGGAAGATCACTCCAGGGAAGCCATACTGGCTGCCGCCCGGGGGCTTTTCGCGGAGCAGGGGTTCGATGGAACAAGCCTGCGCCAAGTAGCCCGCGAAGCCGGCGTGGATCCGGCCATGGTGCACCACTTCTTCAAGGGCAAAGACGAGCTGTTCGCAGCAAGCGTCGAGTTGCCTGCAGACCCCGCGGCGGTCCTGTCCGACGTCGAAAACGCAGACCCCCAGGTGAGGGCGGAAGTCATTGTCCGCACCGTCCTGGAGCTCTGGGAAGGCCCGGCACAGCACGCCATGGTGGCCTTCGCCCGCGGAACCATCGGCTCCAAGGCCAAGACGGCGCTCATGAAGGAAGTAGTCAGCAGGGCGGTCCTGCCACGGATCATGGACGGATTGCCGGGCTCCGCCGACGAGGTGCGGCTGCGCGGCAACCTCGTGGCCACCCAGGTGGTGGGTCTCATGCTGGCTCGATACGTGATCCGGCTACAGCCCCTGGCGTCTGCCCCACGCGAAGAGGTGGTCCGTTTGGTGGCCCCGAACATCCAGCACTACCTCACCGGTAACCTGGCCTCCCCAAGTAAGTAGCAGTACATGCTGTTATGAAGCCACAAAACGGCATGTACTGCTACACAGTTTCCGGCGGCTACTTGATGAGATCGGCAGCCTGGTCCAGCATTGCCTCAAGCTTGGGGAGATCGGAATCCGAGACCTTCGTACCGGTGGACTGTGCCACCAGGACGACTCCACTCTTGACTGTGCTGACGAACAACTGTTCCTGCGATCCAGCTGGCCCGGCCGCGGTGTTGTGGTAGGCAATGGCCCCCGGAGTCTTCGCGGAGGTGGGCAGCGCCTTGATGGTGGCGTGTACCGCATTTCCCATGACCGTCATCTGGATGTCACCACAGGCAGCGAGATCCTTGGCACTGTTCTCCGCAACGGCTTTCACCTTGTCCTCCGAAGCGCCGGAGAACAAAGAAAGCAGGTAAGCCGTCTCTGCCGTTGAACTGGCCGAGGCGCCGATGCTCATCGTGGCGCCTTCTTCCATCTGGATACCGCCACCAGTCAGGAAGCTGGTGCAGGACGCGGGCTCAATGACGCTGTTCGTCAGGAGGTCCTTCACCTGCTGCAGGGTGTCTGCCAAGCGGTCGTCAGGCATCACCATAAGTCTGGTGCCTTTGCCGTCACGGACATCTCCGACCATCTTAGTCAGCTCCGCCTTTGAGTACGTGCGGAACTCAACGGTCGTCGGCGTCGGTGTCGCCGTTTCGCTGGCCGGCGCGGACGCCGCTTCCGTGGAAGTACAGGCACCGCTGCACGCGGCAAGGCCCATAACCAACAGTCCTGACACGGCAAAACCGCGCAGCGCATTCTTATTCATTTGTTCCCCAACGGAGTTTTGAGTGATGCGGTGGCATGCGCCAACCGCGATAAGACTACAAGCAGCGGACTCCAGGCCTAAAACAGGACCGTCGCGAACGTGCCCACCTGTTCAAAACCCACGCGCTCGTAGGTGGCACGGGCTTTGGTGTTGTAGTCGTTGACATACAGGCTCGTCACGGGCGCAAAGGACCTTGAGAGATTCACGACGGCGGCCATGTAACCGGCGCTCTGGCCGCGGCCACGCAGCTCCGGATTCATCCACACACCCTGCACCTGGGTGACTTCCTTGGTAACAGCCCCTAACTCGGCCTTGAAGACCACCGTTCCGGAAGCGTCGATATGCACCAGCGAATGGCCTTGCCGGATGAGGCCGGCCACCCGTTTGCTGTAGAACTCCTGGCCACCGAGGAACGGCGAGTAGCCTACTTCTTCTTCGAACATGGCGGCACATGCGGGCAGGATCCTGTCGAAATCGGCCATTGAGCCAAAAGTCAGGGCAGGATTGGCGCTGATGACAGGGCCGCCGGAGATTGAGAGAAGTGGCTGTTCGGCGCGGACCTCGTGGGCAAGGTGGCCCAGCTGCTCGAAGCGGGAATAGAGCGCCAGCACTGTCTCGGCCGGTCCGAAAATCGATGCGTAGCGGCGCCCGTTGTGATGGGCGGCGTTGGCCACGTAGCCGGCCAGCCCGGGATCCAGTTGAACGGGGACCAGGTTGGCTCCGGCCCAACAGGCACCAAGGAGGGTGTCGCCGTCGAAGACTCCGTACACGCTGGCCCCGCCGCTGGTGGGTGCCGCGGTTCCCGTGCTTTCGAGGTGGGCAAGGATAAAGACGTTGGCCACCGCGTCCTCGTTTGCGAGCGCGCGAAGAGCCAGGGTGTCGGCACCGCCGAGCACCCTGACCCCTAAGCCGTTCTCGTTACGAGACGCTAACCACGGGGCTACCCTTGACAGCATCTTCGCCATCGGCCTCCCCCATCTCTTCAGCGATACGCATGGCCTCTTCGATCAGTGTCTCAACAATTTCGCTCTCGGGCACAGTCTTAATGACTTCGCCCTTCACGAAAATCTGGCCCTTGCCGTTTCCGGAGGCCACGCCAAGGTCCGCTTCGCGTGCTTCACCCGGTCCGTTGACGACGCAGCCCATCACAGCAACGCGCAGCGGAATCTCCATGCCTTCAAGACCGGCAGTCACCTGCTCCGCGAGGGTGTAAACGTCCACCTGGGCACGGCCACAGGATGGGCACGACACAATCTCCAGCTTGCGGGGGCGCAGGTTCAGGGACTGCAGGATCTGGTTGCCCACCTTGATCTCTTCCACCGGCGGGGCGGAGAGGGAAACGCGAATGGTGTCCCCGATGCCGCGGGAAAGGAGCGCACCGAACGCCGTGGCCGACTTGATGGTGCCCTGGAAGGCGGGTCCGGCTTCGGTAACTCCGAGGTGGAGCGGCCAGTCGCCTTGCTCTGCCAGCATCTCGTACGCGGCCACCATGACCACGGGATCATTGTGCTTAACGGAGATCTTGAAATCGTGGAAACCGTGCTCTTCGAACAGGGACGCCTCCCAGACAGCAGACTCAACGAGGGCTTCGGGAGTGGCTTTGCCGTACTTCTTCAAAATCCCCGGCTCAAGGGAGCCCGCGTTGACACCGATGCGGATGGACGTGCCGTGGTCGCGGGCAGCGGCTGCGATTTCCTTCACCTGGTCATCGAATTTACGGATGTTGCCCGGGTTCACCCGGACTGCCGCGCAGCCTGCTTCGATGGCGGCGAAAACATACTTGGGCTGGAAGTGGATGTCGGCGATCACGGGGATCTGGGACTTCCGGGCGATGATGGGCAATGCTTCGGCATCGTCGGCGGACGGGCAGGCAACGCGCACGATGTCGCATCCGGACGCCGTGAGTTCGGCGATCTGTTGGAGGGTGGCGTTGATATCCGTGGTCGGAGTAGTGGTCATCGACTGAACACTGATGGGCGAGTCAGAGCCCACGCCAACGGAACCGACCTTGATTTGCCGCGTCTTACGGCGCGGGGCAAGGACGGGGGGTGGGGCTGCTGGCATTCCCAGGCTGACCGAGGTCACGTGGACTCCTTGGGTTGGGGTGGATCGTTGTGTTGGAGGACGCCGGGGCTAGGAAGCGTGGGCTGCCAGGACGCCGATGATGGGTGCCCATTCGGTGGTGCGGATGCCGGCGATAACCCCGGCTTCCGCAAATGGGTCCTGCTTGAGGAGGTTATTGAGTTCGGCTTCTTCCGCGGCCTTAAAGATCAACAATGCACCGGCACCGTCGCCGTACGGGCCGCTGGCGAGCAGCCGGTCGTTCTCCGCCAGTTCGGCGAGCCAGGCACGGTGTGCTGGGCGGGCTTCGTCGCGGAGGGCGTCGGAATCGGCGACGTATACATACTCAACAGCGAAAACAGTCATGGAGCTAGCCTATCTCCCTCGCCCGGCCTGAATTGTTCACAGGTCAATCGGGACAGCAATGGTTCAGCCGAAGATGTTCACGGGCTTGACGATGTCCGCGTAAATGAGGAGGACACTCATGCCCAGCAGCAACGCCGCCACGACGTAGGTCACCGGAAGCAGTTTGGCGATGTCGAAGGCTCCCGGGTCCGGCTTGCCGCGCAACTTGGCCACCCGGCGTCGTACTCCTTCGTACAGGGCGCCGGCTACATGGCCGCCGTCGAGCGGCAGGAGCGGGATGAGGTTGAAGATGGCCAACGCGAAGTTCAGGCCCGCCAGCAGCCCGATCAGGGTGGCGATCCGGGCCTGCAGCGGCACCTGCTCCATGGCTGCTACTTCTCCGGCAACCCGGCCCACGCCCACCACACTGATGGGTCCGTTGGGATCCCGTGGCTCCTCGCTGAAGGCTGCCTTGGCAACCCCGACCACCCTCGCGGGCAGGTTGAAGATCACACCGGAAATTTGCTTGATGTTCTCGCCCGCCATGGGAAGAACGGCCGACGCCGGTTGGGGCACCAAGGCGCTTTGCGCGCCGATGCCGAGGAAGCCGACTTCCTGGTACTGCATAACCCCGTTGGCGTCCTGGGCCTGCCGGCCATCGGAGCCGATGACAGGGCGCGATGAGAGTACAGGTGTCACTGTTGTCTCGACGGACGCACCGTTCCGTTCCACCGTGATGGGGACTTCCCTGCCGGCGGAGGCCCTGATCCAGCCGGTCAACTCATCCCAGTTGGTGACGGGTTTGCCATCAAACGATGTGACGGTGTCATTGGGCTGGAGCCCGGCCGCGGCGGCCGGCGTGAGCTTGCAGTCGGCGGAGTCAGGGTCAACGGTCTCTCCTGCTGCCACCTGGCACTTGGAAACGTCGGCAATGGTGGTGGTCGCTTTGGCGACACCGAAGCCCATGAGGAGCACTGCAAGCAGGACCAAGCCGATGATCATGTTCATGGCCGGTCCGCCAAGCATGATGATGATCTTCTTCCAGACCGGAAGCTTGTAGAAGACACGGCCCTCATCGCCGGGTCCCACTTCTTCATGGGCCACGGAGCGCGCTTCGGACGCAAGCGTCTGGAACATGCCGGTACTGGAGGGGCGGACACCGCCGTCGTCCTTATTGGGCGGGTACATGCCGATCATGGAGACGTAGCCACCCAAGGGCAGTGCCTTGAAGCCGTACTCCGTCTCGCCCTTCTTTTTGGACCAGAGCGTGGGGCCGAAACCGATCATGTACTTGGTGACGCGCACCTTGAAGAGTTTCGCCGGCACCAGGTGGCCTACCTCGTGCAGCGCAATGGAGACAGCAACGCCGATTGCGACGAAGACGACTCCAAGAATGAAGAGAAGGACGGGACTCATGCCGGTGGGACTGCTTCCGTAAGGGGTTTGGGACTACAGGGCGCTGCTTGAAGCTAAACGATCGTGGGTTCGGGCTCGTGCCCACTTCTCAGCATCCAGCACGGACTCCACTGTCAGCTCAGAGGAGCCTGAATGTTCGCTGAGGACGGACTCGACCGTATCGACGATGTCCGTGAAACGGATGCGGCCTGCATGGAAAGCTTCGACGGCTTCCTCATTGGCTGCGTTGAACACGGCCGGGAAGGTGCTGCCTTGCTTGGCTGCGTCCTTGGCGAGGTCGACGGCGGGAAAGGCCACCGCGTCCAGCGGCTCGAAGGTCCAGCTTGTGGCCTGCGTCCAATCGCACGCCTTCGCCGCATGCGGAACCCTGTCCGGCCACCCCAGCCCGAGGGCAATAGGCAGGCGCATGTCCGGAGGCGAGGCCTGGGCGATGATGGATCCGTCCACGAACTGCACCATCGAGTGGACCACCGACTGGGGATGGACCACGACGTCGATCCGGTCCAAGGGAACGTCGAAGAGCAGGTGGGCTTCGATCACTTCCAGGCCCTTGTTGACCAGGCTGGCTGAATTGGTGGTGACCATGAGCCCCATGTCCCAGGTGGGGTGTGCCAAAGCTTCCTGCGGGGTGACGTGGTGGAGCTCTTCGCGGGAGCGGCCACGGAAAGGACCCCCGGAAGCTGTCAGGATCAGCTTCTCGACTTCCTGCTCGGTCCCGGACCGCAGGCATTGGGCGATCGCGGAGTGTTCTGAGTCGACAGGAACGATCTGGCCCGGGCGGGCAGCTGCCTTGACCAGGGCACCACCAACGATCAGCGATTCCTTGTTTGCCAGGGCAAGGGTGGCCCCGGTGCCGAGCGCTGCGAGCGTGGGGGCCAGTCCGATGGAGCCGGTGATGCCATTGAGGACGACATCGCATTCGATGGCAGCGATCCGGGTGGAGGCGTCGGGTCCGGCAAAGATATCAGGGGCGAAGTTCTTCAGGCCGGCTTCTGATGCCGCTGCGGTAATCAGGCGCTGGAGGGCCGCGGGATCCCCCTGCGATATGCCCACGGCCCGGGCTTGGGTGTGTACCGCCTGATTCGCGAGAAGCTCCAGATTCCCTCCGCCGGCGCTCAGTGCCACAACCTCGAAACGGTGCGGGGCGGCGTCGACGACGTCAATCGCCTGTGTGCCGATGGAACCTGTGGACCCGAGTATGACGATCTTGCGCGGCTGCATGGCTTAAGTATCCCAGCCGGTACCGGGAGCGGCGAACGGATGCGCTCTGATGGAAGGCCTCCTTGCTTGACCGCAGGACTCCCCTGCGTACGGTGGAATTGTGGAATGGCTGTCCTGGTTTGATGCATGGGACTACGAGTTCGCCCGCCAAGTGCTGCAGCGCGGCACGGCGGCACTCTACGCTGTCGCCTTTCTGTCAACGTTGAACCAGTTCCCCGCCCTGTTGGGTGAGCGGGGACTGTTGCCAGTGCCGGATTTCCTGGACCTGGCCCGTCGGATGAGGCGGCCTACTCTCTTCCGCCGCCACTATTCCGATGCGGTGCTCAGGACCGTGTGCTGGGTGGGAATCGCCCTGGCGGCGCTGTTGTTGCTCGGCGTCCCGCAAGCAGGCCCGCCGTGGCTGCCGATGCTGGCCTTCCTTGCCCTGTGGTTTGGATACATGTCTATCGTCAACGTCGGCCAGACTTTCTATGGGTTCGGCTGGGAGATCCTGCTCCTTGAGACCGGATTCGTGGTGGCATTCCTTGGCTCGGACCAGACGCCGCCACCCACGCCCATCCTGATCCTGATCACCTGGCTGGTTTTCAGGCTGGAGTTCGGCGCCGGCATGATCAAGATCCGGGGCGGAAGGGAGTGGCGGGACATGACGGCAATGTTCTACCACCACGAGACACAGCCAATGCCCGGCCCACTCAGCCGGCAGGCACATCTTCTCCCCCGGCCGCTGCACAAAGTTGAGGTGGTGGGAAACCACTTTGCGCAGCTGGTGGTGCCGTTCTTCCTCTTTGCACCGCAGCCTCTGGCCAGCGTCGCCGCAGGGATCATCATCCTCACCCAGCTCTGGCTTGTGGCATCGGGTAACTTCGCGTGGCTGAACTGGGCGGCAATCGTTCTTGCTTTCGCCGCCGTGAGCGACCCCGTGGCGCACGCTTTCTTGCCGTTCCTCCCGCTTCAGTGGCACCCTGGCGCCGGGACCCCGGCGTGGTGGCTCGCCGTCGTCGTCCTGGTGTCCGGCCTGCTGCTGGTCCTGAGCTATCGTCCGCTCCTGAACCTCTTTTCACGACGACAGCTCATGAACGCCAGTTTCAACCGGTGGCGTCTGGTCAACGCCTATGGAGCGTTCGGGACCGTCACCAAGCAGCGCATCGAGATCGTAGTGGAAGGCACGATGTCCGCGGAGCCGGACGCCGCCGATCACAACTGGCAGGAATACGGCTTCAAGGGCAAGCCCGGCGATGTCCGCCGCCTGCCCCGGCAATGGGCGCCGTACCATCTGCGGCTGGACTGGATGATGTGGTTCCTGCCGCTGCGGACCGTGCACGAGGACTGGTTTTACGCTTTCCTCAACAAACTCCTGGAGGCGGACCCGCCAACGCTTGGGCTGCTTCGCCATGACCCGTTCGACGGCGAGCGTCCTCGTTGGGTGCGCGCCCGCAGCTACCTATACCGCTTCGCCACCCGCGCAGAGTTCCGTGAAACCGGTGATCGATGGGTGCGGGTGCTGCTCTACGAAGCCATTCCGCCGCTCAGCCCCCGGCCCGATCGGCGACACTCAGCCTAGCGCCCGCGGAGGTGCAGTGGACTCGCGGACAACCAGGTGCGTGGCCAGTTCGACCCGTCGGGAGTCGATGTCCTCCCCGCTCCTTTGGCGGAGGATGAAGTTCAGTGCCGAACGCCCCATGTCCTGCAGGGGCTGGGATACGGAGGTCAGCGGCGGGAGCGACTCTTCCGCCTGGGGGGTGCCATCAAATCCGACCAGGCTCATGTCCTCCGGAATCCGGATATCCTGCCGCCTGGCCTCAGCCAGGACGCCAAGGGCAATACTGTCGCTGCCGGCAAAAATTGCCGTCGGTGGTTCGTCCAGGGCCAGGAGCGATTTCATCGCGTTCACTCCGTTCGTGGACCGGAAGGGGCCGGCAGAAATATATTCCTCCACGACCGGCACGCCAGCCGCCATCAGGGCGGCCATGTAGCCATGCAACCTGGCTTGGCTGCACTCGGCTCCGGCGGGCCCTCCTATGTGGGCGATACGACGGTGTCCAAGGTCAAGCAAGTGGGTGGCTGCGGCCTTTCCGCCGGCCCAGTTGCTGGCCCCAACACTGAACACGTCTCCCGGCGGCGGGTTGAGGGGATCGACCACGACGACAGGTATCCGGCGACGCTGGAACGGCTCCAGTTGCCCGGAACCAAAGGCTGACGTAACAACGATCATGCCGCTGCGGCCCTCGTCGAGCATGCGCTGTGCGCGTTCTTCAGGTCCCAACGGCGAGCCGGCCTGGCGGCTGGTGACAGAGAGGATGACCTCCATGTCGGAGGCTGCGGCTTGCTCCAGGATGCCGTTGAGTACTTCCACGGAGTAGGCGGAGTTCAGGGAGTCGAAGACCACCTCCACAGCCTGTTGCACGGGAGGGCTTTTCCGTTGGAGCGGGGACTTGTAGCCCGTCCTCTGCAGTGCTGCGAGAACGCGGTTCCTGGTCTCCTCGGCAACATCCTGCCGGCCGTTGACCACCTTGGAAACCGTCGGCGCGGACACGCCCACCTCCTTGGCGACGGCGGCCAGGGTCAACTTGGGCGGACGGACTTCTCGAACCATGGTCCCCAACTTTCGAAATCTTTCGACGTGCAATTCAGTATGGGCTGGTAACGCGGCAAGCGCAAACGAGCATCAAAACCTTATGTAAAGACTATTGACGGACCGTTTACAAGGCTTTAGTTTAGACCGTGACCTAAATCATGGTCTCGAAATATTTCGAGAAATTTCGAAGCCAGTCACTCTTTTTTGGCAGTAAGCACCAAGGCTTGCTCGATGATGCGACTACCCCTGGAGAAGCAATGAAGCAGTTCCAATCAACCCGGCGTTCCTTCCTGGCCCTCGCGGCTGTTACTCCCTTCGCCGTCATGGCAACGAGCGCCTGCGGCACGTCCGGTCCAGGTGGTGCCAGCGGAGGTGGAGCCAGCATGTGGTTCCTTTCGGGTGAGCCGAACCAGACCACCATGCAGAAAGCCGTGGACGCTTTCGGATCGGCGAATCCCAATGACAAGATCGCCGTGACGTACTTCCAGAACGACGCGTTCAAGACCAAGATCAAGACCGCCATCGGCGCCGGCCAGGCTCCCACCATCATCTACGGCTGGGGTGGCGGTGGCCTGAAGACCTACGCTGAGGCCAACCAGGTGGAAGACCTGACCAGCTGGTTCGACTCCAACCCGGACCTCAAGAACAAGTTCTTCCCCGCATCATTCGGTGCCGCAACGGTCAACGGCAAGATTTACGCCCTCCCCAACCAGTACGTCGCACCGATCGTCCTGTTCTACAACAAGGAACTGTTCGACAAGGCCGGAGTCCAGCCGCCCAAGACCTGGGACGACCTGATGTCCCTGGTCAAGACCTTCAACGACATGGGCGTCGCCCCCTTGTCCCTTGGCGGCCAGTCCCGCTGGACCTCCATGATGTGGCTTGAATACCTTCTGGACCGCATCGGTGGACCCGAAGTCTTCAAGGCCATCTTCGAGGGCAAGCCCAACGCCTGGATGGATCCGGCCGTCATCGAGACCGGCGCCAAGATCCAGGAGCTGGTTTCCGCGGACGGCTTCATCAAGGGCTTCTCTTCCATCACAGCAGACTCCAAAGCCGACCAGGCGCTCCTGTTCACCGGCAAGGCAGCCATGATGCTTCAGGGTTCCTGGACCTACGGTGCAATGAAGAAGGACGGGCAGAACTTCGTCCAGAACGGAAAACTCGGTTTCGCCAACTTCCCGACCGTTGCCGGCGGCAAGGGCGATCCCAAGAACGGCGTCGGAAACCCGGCCCAGTACATGTCGATCTCCTCCAAGGCCACGGACAAGGAGAAGGAGACCGCCAAGAAGTTCTTCAAGGAGGGCATCATGACCGACACCGTCATTGACGCCTACATCAACTCCGGTTCGGTTCCGATCGTCACAGGCATTGAAGACAAGCTCGCCTCCTCCCCTGACAAGGACTTCCTGAACTTCGTTTATGCCTTAGGCAAGGATGCCCCTAACTTCCAGCAGTCCTGGGACCAGGCCCTGAGCCCAACGGCCGCCGAAGCCTTGCTGAACAACATTGACCAGCTCTTCCTGAAGTCGATCACGCCGCAGCAGTTTGCTGAGAACATGAATGCCACCCTGGGCAAATGAGCGCCATATCTTCGCACCGGGCTCCCTCAGGCAGGCCGACCCAGAGAACTGAGCGTAAGTCTGCGCTTCCCTGGCTGACCGTTCCGGCTCTGTTCTTCTTCGTCGTCTTCGCCGTTATACCCCTCGGAGGGGTACTGCTCCTGAGTTTTGCCAACTGGGACGGGATCGGCGCCATCGGCGTGGCCGGCATGGAGAACTGGACATCGGTGTTGTCCGACCCCGAGCTCTACAACTCCCTGGGCCTGACGTTCATGATCATGATCGTCTCCTGGCTCGTCCAGACTCCCATCAGCCTGCTGCTGGGTGTCTTCACAGCTGGAACGCAACGGTACAGGGCAGCATTGGCCGTGCTGTACTTCCTGCCGCTGCTGCTTTCCTCGGCTGCCGTCGCCATCGCCTACAAAGCCCTCTTGGATCCGAACTTCGGCCTGGCCATGGGACTGGGGCTTCCGTTCCTCGCCCAGGACTGGTTGGGCGTCCCTCAGCTCGCCCTTTCCCTGATCATCTTCGTGATCGCTTGGCAGTTCGTGCCATTCCACACGCTGATCTACCAAGGCGGCGTCCGGCAGATCCCCAAGTCGCTGTACGAAGCGGCCCAGATCGATGGGGCGGGAACCATAAAGCAGTTCTTCCACATCACCCTCCCGCAGTTGAAATACACCATCATCACGTCGTCTACGCTGATGGTCGTCGGGTCGCTGACGTACTTCGACCTCATTTTTGTCCTCACAGGAGGCGGTCCAGGCAACTCCACCCGCATCCTGGCGCTCGACATGTATCTGCGCGGCTTCCGGGCCAACCTCATGGGTCCTGCCAGCGTCATCGCGGTGATTCTCGTCGTCGTAGGCCTGGCACTGGCTTTGTTCCTCCAACGCCTCGGAGGCAAAGACAAACAGGGCAGCCAATTGGAAGGTATGTAACGTGAGTACTGTCCTCAAGAGTGACTCGAAAACCGGAACGCGCGCTTCGGCTGCCCCAGACGTCAGGGCCAAGCAAGGCTTGGGCACACGTATCAAGCGGCTCAATATCCCCGGCGGCCTCGGTGGCTGGATTTGGCTCGCCGTCATCATCCTTCCGGTCTATTACATCGTCATCACCAGCCTGAAGACTTCCGAGGGATACTTCGGGCAGAATCCGTTGGCCCCGCCAACGGCACCCACACTGGAGAACTACAAGATGGTCCTTGAGGCCAACTTCTCCACCTACTTCATGAACAGCGTCATCGTGACACTGGGCTCCGTGGTCCCAACGGTCCTGATTGCCTTCATGGCCGCCTTCGCGATCGTGCGTGGGCACGGAAGGTACCTGAAGTTCGTCAACGGTATGTTCCTCATGGGCCTGGCGATTCCGCTGCAGGCGACGATCATCCCGATCTACCTGATGATCATCCGCCTGAACCTCTATGACAGCCTCCTGGCGATCATGCTTCCGTCCATTGCCTTCGCCATACCGCTGACGGTCCTGATCCTGTCCAACTTCATCCGCGACGTCCCGAACGAACTCTTCGAATCGATGCGCCTGGACGGCTGCAGCGAGTGGCAGACCATGTGGCGTTTGGCCCTTCCGCTGACCAAACCCGCGATCGTCACGGTGGCGATCTACAACGGCCTGCACGTTTGGAACGGCTTCCTCCTCCCGCTGGTGCTCACCCAAAGCCCCGGGCTGCGCGTCCTGCCGTTGGGATTGTGGACCTTCCAGGGTGAGTTCAGTGTCAATATCCCTGCCGTCCTTGCCTCCGTGGTTCTGAGCACGCTACCCATCCTGGTGATCTACGTCCTTGGACGCCGCCAGCTGGTCAGCGGCCTCACCGCCGGCTTCAGCAAGTAGAAAGGATGTTTGCTGTGACAACCGCAAAACCACTCCGCGTAGGAATGGTGGGCTACGCGTTCATGGGCGCCGCCCACTCCCACGCCTGGCGTACGGCGCCACGCTTCTTTGACTTGCCATTGACACCCGAGCTCACGGCCGTTGCCGGCCGGAACCCGGAGGGGGTCAAGGCAGCGGCCGGGAAGTACGGCTGGGCATCCACCGAGACTGACTGGCGGCGCTTGATCGAGCGTGATGACATCGATTTGATCGACATCTGCACACCGGGCAACACCCATGCAGAAATTGCCATCGCTGCCCTGGAGGCCGGCAAGCATGTCTTGTGTGAGAAGCCATTGGCCAACTCCGTGGAAGAGGCCGCCAAGATGACGGCTGTTGCCCAGGCAGCGGCCGAGCGCGGAGTCCTGTCAATGTGCGGCTTCAGCTACCGCCGAACGCCTGCTTTGGCTTTGGCCAAGCGAATGGTGGAAGAAGGCAGGCTGGGCGAGATCCGCCACGTCCGTGCCCAGTACCTCCAGGACTGGCTCAGCGACGCCGACGCTCCACTGACCTGGCGCTTGGACAAATCCAAGTCCGGCTCCGGCTCCTTGGGCGATATCGGCGCACACAGCATCGACGCCGCCCAGTGGATCACAGGACTGAACATCACCGGTGTCTCAGCCCTTCTGGAGACGTTCGTGAAGGAACGCCCGATTGGCGGGGATTTTGTGGGGTTGGGCGGGCACGGCGGTTCGGATGGACCCCGTGGACCGGTCACCGTGGATGATGCGGCGCTGTTCACTGCACGCTTTGGGACCGGCGCTGTTGGCATCTTCGAAGCCACCCGCTTTGCCCTGGGCCGCAAGAATGCCATGCGCGTGGAGATCAACGGGACCAAGGGTTCGGTGGCATTCGATTTTGAGGATATGAACTCGCTCCAGTTCTACGATTCCGCACTGGAACCGGACGCGGGCTTCCGGAAAATCATGGTCACGGAGCCCTCCCACCCCTATACCGCCAACTGGTGGCCGACCGGACATGGCCTCGGTTACGAGCACGGGTTCACCCATCAGGTGGTGGACCTCGTCAATGCCATCGGCGCAGGCGAGCAGCCCTCGCCGTCGTTCGCTGATGCGTTGCAGGTCCAGAAGGTACTGGCCGCCGTCGAAGCCAGCGCGGAGAACTCAAGCCGCTGGGAAAATGTCGAAAAGGAAGCATCATGACCCGACCCATCACCCTCTTCACCGGCCAGTGGGCCGACCTGCCCTTCGAAGAAGTGGCACGGCTCGCAGGCGAGTGGGGCTTTGACGGCCTGGAAATTGCCTGCTGGGGAGACCACCTGGATCCCCAGCGAGTGGTGGAGGACGACGCCTATCTTCAGGGCAAACTGGACATCCTGGAAAAGCACAAGCTGAGCGTCCACGCCATCGCCAACCATCTCACGGGCCAGGCGGTCTGCGATGACCCCATCGACGAGCGGCACCGCGACATCCTCTCCCCGGAGGTCTGGGGCGACGGCGATCCCGAAGGCGTGCGCCAACGTGCCGCCGAGGCCATGAAGACCACTGCACGCGCGGCGGCGAAACTGGGGGTCAAGACGGTCACCGGATTCACTGGCTCGTCCATCTGGAAGTGCGTGGCCATGTTCCCACCGGCGTCGGAGGCGATGATCGAGAGGGGCTACCAGGATTTTGCAGATCGATGGAACCCGATCCTGGATGTGTTTGACGAAGTGGGCGTCAGGTTCGCCTTGGAAGTCCACCCGTCAGAGATCGCCTACGACTACTGGACGGCCAAGCGCACCCTCGAGGCCATAGGGCACCGTGATGGTTTCGGCCTGAACTTTGACCCGTCCCACTTCATCTGGCAGGACCTGGACCCGGTGATGTTCCTGCAGGACTTCGCCGAAAAGATCATCCACGTCCACGTCAAGGAGTCCGTCAGGCAGCTCAATGGACGCAACGGACGCCTCGGGTCACACCTGCCATGGGCCGATCCCCGCCGCGGTTGGGACTTCGTTACTGCCGGCCATGGCGACGTGAACTGGGAGCCGATCTTCCGCACCTTGAATGCGGTTGGCTACGAGGGGCCGACCAGCATCGAATGGGAGGACGCCGGCATGGACCGTCTGGTGGGAGCTCCCCAGGCACTTCGGATGGTCCGCGAACTGGCCGACATCCGTCCCCCCGCTGCTGCCTTTGACGCGGCCTTTGCAACACGCTGAACACTCCACCCCGACTCGAACGACTACGCCCTGATACGAAGGAAACCATGACAAGCAATAACAAGACCGCATTGGTGGTCCGCGGCGGCTGGGATGGACACCAGCCGATTGAGGCCACCGAGCTCTTTCTCCCCTATTTGCGGGACAACGGCTATGACGTGCGCGTCGAAGAATCACCCAAGATCTACGCCGACGCCGAGTACATGGCAGGAGTGGACCTGATCGTGCAGTGCATGACCATGTCCACCATCGAAAAGGACGAGTTCCAAGGGTTGCGGACCGCCGTCGAAAACGGCACCGGGCTGGCGGGCTGGCATGGCGGCATCGCCGATTCATACCGCAACAATTCCGATTACCTCCACCTGATCGGCGGGCAGTTCGCTTGCCACCCGGGCAAGCACGTGGACGAGCAGATTGGCGAGCAGTCGGACAACTATGTTCCCTACACCGTCAATATGCTTCCCGCTGCCGCCGAGCACCCCATTACCCAGGGAATCGGCGACTTTGACCTGGTCACCGAGCAATACTGGGTGCTTAGCGATGACTACATCGACGTCCTGGCCACCACCACCCAAAAGGTGCGGGAATGGGATCCCTGGAACCGCGAAGTGACCTCGCCCGCGATCTGGACACGCCAGTGGGGCAAGGGCAAAATTTTCGTCTGCACCCCTGGCCACCGGGTGGAAATCCTTCAGGACACCAACGTTCGCACCATCATCGAAAGGGGCATGCTGTGGGCATCCCGCTGAACCCCGCCAAGCCGCTGAATGTTGGCATCATCGGCTGCGGCGCCATCATCGCCCAGTACCTGAGCAACTTCCGGCGCCTCGATTCCGTGAACCTCGTCGCCGTGGCAGACCTGGATCCCGCACGGGCACAAGCTGTGGCCGACTCCTACGAGGGTGTTCGTGCCCTCAGCGTGGACGGACTCCTGGCCGCCGAGGACGTTGAGTTGGTCCTCAACCTGACCATCCCCGCCGCCCACGCGGAGATCGCGCTCAAGGCGATCGCCGCCGGCAAATCCGTCTACGGTGAAAAGCCCCTTGCCGCCACTACGGAGGAGGCCAAAGAGGTATTGGAGGCGGCCGCCGCAGCGGGTGTCGTGGTTGGCTGCGCACCCGACACCGTGCTGGGCACAGGCATCCAAACCGCCAGGAAGGCGATCGACGACGGACTGATCGGCGCACCTGTATCGGCAACCGCCACGATGGCTACCCCGGGACACGAACGCTGGCACCCAAACCCCGACTTCTACTACCAGCCCGGCGGTGGTCCCCTCCTGGACATGGGCCCTTACTACGTTTCGGCCTTGGTCACCTTGCTGGGGCCGGTCGTATCAGTCGTGGGCGCCGCAAGCCACACACGCTCCGAACGCACGATTGGTTCTGGGCCACGTGAAGGGCAAACCGTTCCGGTGGACATCGACTCGCACGTCACAGGTGTCCTGGTCCATGCCTCCGGCGCGCTCTCCACGCTCTTCATGAGTTTCGACGCCGTGAAGACCAAGAGTCCCAACATCGAGATCCACGGCGAAAAGGGCTCGTTGATCGTCCCGGATCCCAACCATTTTGACGGGGATGTCCAGCTCTTCGCCCTCGGCGCCGAGGACTGGGAAACCCTGCCGGTCTCAGCGGGCTACAAAGATTCAGGACGCGGCTTCGGCATCGCCGACCTCGCAGCAACACCTGCAGGGCAAGAGCCGAGGGCCGGCGGTCAGCTGGCCTTCCACGCGCTGGAAGTCATGGAATCGGTACTGGCATCAGCCAAGAGCGGGCAAGCGGTGGCCATCAAGAGCACCACCTCCCGGCCCGCCGCGGTGGAACTGACGGAACTCGCGACGGCGGTCCACGCCTAGGGCTCCAGACTTATCGTCGAGATGGCAGTTAATGACAATGTTTTGGGGGAACATTGTCATTAACTGCCATCTCGCGGGTGCCCGGCCCTGCGGAGTGTGGCCTCCGCATGCTTCAGGATGGGCCCATCAATCATCTTGCCCTGGAACTGGAAGACACCGGTGCCCGCCGAGGCCGCTGCTTCCAGGAGTTCCGTGGCGTGGGTCACGGCTTCGGGGGCGGGGGCATAGGCTTCCCGGACCACGGCAACCTGGTTCGGATGGATGCACGCCTTGGCTCCGAAACCGCTGGCAACGGAATCCCGGGACTCTTCTGCGAGGCCGTCGAGGTCGGGAATGTTCACATACACCGCGTCGATGGCCTCCTTGCCCGCAGCTTTGGCGGCAAGCAGCACAGAGGACCTCGCGTGCAGGGCGACGGCGCGGTACCCGCCGTCGTCGTTCCTGCTGGAGAGCCCGCCCAGCGACGCCAGCAGATCCTCAGCTCCCCACATCAAGGCAGCAACGTTGGGCTCGGCGGCGATGGCGGAAGCATTCACAATCCCCGCTGCTGTTTCGCAGAGTGCGATCACACTGAAACCAGCCAAAGCCCGCAACTGCTCCGCGCTCTCCGCTTTGGCCAGCATGACATTCCGGTACGGTGTCTTCTCCAAGGCCAGAAGATCAAGGTCGAAGTCAGGAGTGCCAACGGGGTTGACCCTGACGATGGTCCGGCTGGGGTCCAGTCCATCAGCTCCTGCCTGTTCCAGGACAGCATCACGGGCGCGCGCCTTGTCCGCGGGAGCCACGGCGTCCTCGAAGTCCAGGATGACCGCATCCGAGCGGTCCGCGGCCTTCGCGTACCGCTCCGGACGGTCGGCAGGGCAGAAGAGAAGGGCCGGGCCCATCGTGAAGGGAGAGTGCATGAAGTTCCTTGCTGCTGGGCCTACTGATGTTCCGAAACGGTTGCCGCGTGCGCTTGCCTGGTCCACATCAGGCAGGTTCGCGTAACCAGGGCCACCACGGTACCGTCCTGGTTGCGGCCGGTGTGCTGCATGGTGACCACGCCCTGCCCTGGCCGGGATGAAGACAAACGCTTTCCGGTAACCACCGTCTCCGTGTACAGCGTATCCCCGTGATAGAGCGGGTACGGAAAGGTGACATCCGTCAGCCCCAGTTGGGCAATGATGGTTCCCTGCGTCAGCTGGGGAACGGACTGTCCCACCACTGTGGACAACGTGAACATAGAATTCATGAGCCGCTGCCCGAACGGCTGGGTGGCGCTCCATGCCGCATCCAGATGGAGTGCCTGCGTGTTCATGGTCATGGTGGTGAAGAGGACGTTGTCGGTCTCCGTGACCGTACGGCCCGGCCTATGGGCGTAGATCACGCCTTCTTCAAGTTCGTCGAAATAGAGGCCCCGCTGTTCCACAACCCGCGTCATACAGTGAGCTCCTGGTCCTCTTCGAACAGCTCGGCGCCCGTGGCCGCCAGGACATCGTCAAGAGTGACGTTGGGCGCCAGTTCGCGCAGCACCAGCCGTGGATCACCTTCGTCCTTGACGACGTCGATCACCGCCAGGTCCGTAATGATCCGGTCCACGCATCCCTTTCCGGTGAGCGGAAGCGTGCAGTCCTGGACAATCTTCGGCCTGCCGTTCCGGTCCACGTGCTCCATCATGACAATGACTTTTTTGGCACCGAACACGAGGTCCATGGCACCGCCCATGCCTTTGACCATCTTGCCGGGAACCATCCAATTGGCGAGGTCCCCGTTGGCTGCGACCTCCATTGCACCCAAAACAGCGACATCGACGTGCCCACCGCGGATCATGCCGAACGAGGCCGCGGAGTCGAAGAAGGCGGCCCCCGCGTTTGTGGTGACCGTCTCCTTGCCGGCGTTGATGAGGTCCGGGTCAACCTTGTCCTCGGTGGGGTACGGGCCAACGCCGAGGATCCCATTCTCGGAATGGAGGATTACCTCCACACCGTCCGGAATGTAATTGGGGATCAGCGTAGGCATGCCGATTCCGAGGTTTACGTACTGGCCATTGACAAGTTCCCGGGCGACGCGGGCCGCCAGTTCGTTGCGGGTCCAGCCTTTGGCTTCGTGATGGTCGACGTCGGCCCTCCGGTATTCGTGCCGCACGGCTTCCGGACGTGGCGGGATGTCCTGGTAACTGTTGTCCGTCATCGTGAGGCTCCCGCCTGTTCAGTCGAAGTCAGGGCCACCGTGCGTTTCTCGATCCGTTTCTCGCCGTTCCCGGCCAGCACCACCCGCTGGACGAAGATTCCGGGCGTGTGGATGTGCTCAGGATCCAGCTCGCCCGGCTCCACGAGTTCCTCGACCTCGGCGATGGTCAGCCGGGCCGCCATGGCGCACAGCGGATTGAAGTTCATGGCCGTTGCGTGGAAAACAAGGTTGCCGTGACGGTCGCCCTTCCAGGCATGAACCAAACCGAAATCCGGGGTCAGGGACTCCTCCAGGACGTAATCGCCGTCGTTGAACGTCCGAACCTCTTTGGGTGCCGACGCGATCGCCACTGTGCCATCGGCGTCGTACTTTTGCGGAAGGCCGCCCTCTGACACCTGGGTTCCCACACCGGCCTTCGTGTAGAAGGCCGGGATGCCGGCACCGCCGGCGCGAAGCTTCTCGGCGAGCGTGCCTTGCGGCGTGAGAACGACTTCCAGTTCGCCGGCCAGGTATTGCCTGGCGAATTCCTTGTTCTCGCCGACGTAGGAGCTGATGGTGCGGCGGATACGCCCGTCCTTGAGGAGGATGCCCAGCCCCCAATCGTCCACGCCACAGTTGTTGCTCACGGTTTCCAGGTCCGTGGTTCCTTGCTGGTGCAGCGCCTCGATGAGCGATACCGGGATCCCGCAGAGGCCGAACCCGCCCACGGCCAGGGACGCACCGTCCGGAATGTCCTTCACCGCTTCCGCGGCGCTGGCAACAACCTTGTCAATCATCCTTGATCCTTCCCTGCCACTGCCGGTACAACGTGGGGTTACAGACCCAGTTCGCGGGCGATCAGCATCAACTGGACCTCGGTGGTGCCCTCCCCGACTTCAAGGATCTTGGAGTCGCGGTAATGGCGTGCCACCGTGAATTCGTTGATGAAGCCATAGCCGCCGAACACCTGGGTGGCGTCCCGCGCGTTGTCCATGGCTGCCTCGCCTGCGACCATCTTAGCGATGGCCGCTTCGGTCTTGAACGGCTTGCCGGCCAGCATCCTGGAGGCCGCGTCGTAGTAGGCAAGACGCGCGGTGTGAGCCCTCGCCTGCATGCGGGCGATCTTGAACTGGATGGCTTGGTACTTGCCGATGTTCTGTCCGAAGGCGCTGCGTTCCTTGGCGTACTTCACTGACAGGTCGACGCAGCCTTGGGCAGCACCGGTGGCCAGGGCTGCGATCGCGATGCGGCCCTCGTCCAGGATGGACAGGAAGTTGGCATAACCGCGCCCACGCTCGCCCAGGAGGTTCGCCTCCGGCACGCGGACGTCGTCCAGGGTCAGGGGGTGGGTGTCTGAGGCGTTCCAGCCGACCTTGTTATAGGGCTTTTCCGCAGTGAAGCCGGGCGTGTCGGTGGGAACCAGGATGGTGGAGATTTCCTTCTTGGTGCGGCCATCGGCGCCCTCTTTTTGGCCGGTTACTGCCGTGACCGTGACCAAGGTGGTGATATCGGTGCCTGAGTTGGTGATGAACTCCTTGTTGCCGTTGATGATCCACTCGCCATTTTCCAGGCGGGCTTGGGTTTTGGTGCCCCCGGCGTCCGAACCGGCCTCACGCTCGGTCAGTCCGAAACCCGCCAAGGACCGCCCGGATGCGAGCTGGGGCAGCCATTGCTCCTTTTGCGCCTCTGTGCCGAAACGGTATACGGGCATTGCTCCAAGTGAGACTCCCGCTTCGAGGGTGATGGCCACCGATTGATCCACCCTGCCCAGTTGCTCCAGGGCCAGGGCCAGGGCGAAGTAGTCGCCGCCCATGCCGCCGTACTCCTCAGGAAAAGGCAGGCCAAAGAGTCCCATCTCCCCCATCTGCTTCACCACGTCATAGGGAAAGCTGTGTTCTTCATCGTGCTTCGCAGACACTGGAGCCACCACTTCATCGGCAAACTCACGGACCGAATCGCTGAGGTCCTGGTATTCCTCGGTGAGTCCGAAAGTGCTGTTCAGGTCGGAGGTGCTCATGCTGGGACTTCCTTGTCTGTGGGGTTTCCGGCCGCCGGTTCTTCAGCGGCCCCTTCTACGTGAATGGTGGCGAGCACCTGGTCAGCTTTGACCAAGTCGCCTGTTTTGCTGGTCAGGTGGACCCGGCCCGCGACGGATGCCACCAACTGGTGCTCCATCTTCATTGCTTCGACGGCCAGGAGGACTTGCCCCTCTTCCACAGCATCACCGTCCTTGACGGATACGGATACGACCGTGCCCGGCATCGGCGAGCGCACTTCGGGATCGGCTGCTCCTTCGACGCGCTGGACACCGGCGAGCATCCGGCGCAGGCGTTCGGCGCGGTCCAGGACCTCCAAGCGGCATGACCACCCGTTGTTTCCCAGGAAAAGCTCACGGATTCCGCCGTGCTCACGGGGAGCAACGCCAACCGCGTAGGTGACCGGGGCGCCGTCGAACTCCAGGACGATGCTGTCAGCAGTCCTGCCGGCCAGCCGGACGTCGACCGGGGTTCCGCCGTCGACGGTTGCCGTGACGAAACCATGGCGGTCCGTGATGGACACGGTAGCGGCCGAACCGCCGGGAAGACCGAAGGTGGCCGTCCATGCAGCGGGAACCCCCACACGCCAGGCGTCCGGTGCGCTCCAGGCGTCGCCCGCGGACGGCGAGCCTGTGCGCTCAAGCCACAGTGTGATTGCTGCCGCGGTTAGTTCCCGGTCTCCGGGATGCCTGAACTCCATGGACGTCAGCTTGCGCTCGATGAGGCCGGTGTCGAGGTGGCCTTCGCGGACCTCCGGGTGGTTGATGAGCAGTCTCAGATACTCCACGTTGGTGTCGACACCGAGCAGCGTGTACCGTCCAAGCGCGGCGTCAAGGGTATCGAGTGCAGCTGCGCGGTCCTCACCCCAGGAAATAACCTTTGCAAGCATGGGATCGTAATCACCCGTGATGTCCAGTCCGTTCCGCATGGCCGAGTCGATCCGCACGTTTGCCTGTCCCTGCTGCACCCCTGTCACGCCCGGATCGCCGGGACCGCGCTCGGCCAGCGCCACGACGCGGCCCATGGAGGGCATGAAGTTCCGCTCCGGCACCTCTGCATAGACGCGCGCCTCGACCGCGTGGCCTTTGAGTTCGACGTCGGACTGGGCCACCGTGAGTATCTCGCCGGCGGCGATCCTCACCTGCCATTCGACCAAGTCGATCCCGGTGACCATCTCCGTGACCGGGTGCTCAACCTGCAACCGCGTGTTCATCTCCATGAAGAAGAACTCGTCAGGGTTTTCATCCGAGACCAGGAACTCCACGGTTCCCGCACCGCTGTAATTGACCGAGCGCGCGGCATTGCAGGCTGCCTCGCCGATCCGCGCCCGCTGAACGGCGCCGTCCGGCAACGACTCGAAGAGAGCCGACGGGGCTTCCTCGATGACCTTTTGATGCCTGCGTTGGAGGGAGCACTCACGCTCGCCGAGGTGTATGACGTTGCCGTGGTTGTCAGCGAGCACCTGGACCTCAATGTGGCGGGGAGTCCGGATCAGGCGCTCCAAGAAGAGGGTGTCATCCCCGAACGCCGAAGCAGCCACCCGGCGGGCGGTTTGAAGAATCGAAGCCATGTCCTCGAGGCGTTCCACCACATGCATGCCTTTACCGCCGCCACCTGCCGATGGCTTGATGAGCAGCGGGAAGCCGACATCGGGTGCTGACTCGATCAGTTGCTGGTCGGTAAGGCCCGGCCGCGCAATTCCGGGCACGCACGGGACGTCGTAGGCCATCACGTGGTTCTTGGAACGGATCTTGTCGCCCATGACTTCGATGGCGCCGATGCCTGGGCCGATGAAGGTGATCCCCGCAGCATCAAGCGCCTTGGCGAACTCCACGTTTTCGGACAGGAAACCGTAACCGGGATGTACTGCCTGGGCGCCGCTGCGATGGCAGGCGTCGATGATGGCGTCGATCTTGAGGTAGCTTTCCGAGGGCGCCGTGCCGCCGATTGCGACTGCGGTATCGGCCAGCGCCACATGTTTGGCGTCTTTATCGGCGTCCGAGTAGACGGCAACGGAGCGGATGCCCATTGCTTTGAGCGTGCTGATCACCCGGCAGGCGATCTCGCCGCGATTGGCCACAAGGACGGCACTGAAGGGTTTTGCCGCGGTACGGGGCAGAGTGCTGGTTGTTGGGGTTGTCATGGCTACATCCTGAAGAGGCCGAAGGAGGTCTCGGGCAGTTGTTGGCGGGAGACGACATCAAGGGCCATCCCGAGGACCCTTCGGGTGTCGGCGGGGTCGATAATGCCGTCATCCCACAGCCGGGCGGTGGAGTAGTACGGGCTTCCCTGGTCTTCGTACTGTTGCTTGATGGGGGCTTTGAAGGCTTCCTCGTCCTCGGCCGACCATTCCTCCCCCGCTGCCTCGTATTGGTCCCGCTTGACGGTGGCCAAGACACTCGAGGCCTGGTTTCCGCCCATGACGGAGATGCGGGCTGCCGGCCACATCCACAGGAAGCGTGGCGAGTAGGCCCGGCCGCACATGGAGTAGTTGCCGGCGCCGAACGACCCGCCAATGACCACCGTGAGCTTGGGCACGCGGGCAGTGGCTACGGCGGTGACCATCTTGGCGCCGTTCTTCGCGATACCACCCTGTTCGTAGTCCTTGCCCACCATGAAGCCGGAAAGGTTTTGAAGGAAAATCAAAGGGATGCCGCGCTGGTCGCACAACTCGATGAAATGGGCGCCCTTGAGCGACGATTCGCTGAAAAGGACTCCGTTGTTGGCCACGATGCCCACGGGGTGGCCGTGCAGGTGCGCGAATCCGGTCACCAGAGTGGTTCCGTAGTTTTTCTTGAATTCATGGAATTCGGATCCGTCGACAATCCTGGCGATCACTTCCCGGACGTCGTATTGGGCGTTGACGTCCACCGGAACCACACCGTAAAGCTCTGAAGGCTCGACGACGGGCGGCAGGACGACGTCGAGCGTTTCCCAGGCCGGCTGCGCCGGCTTCGGCAACGTCGCAACGATGTCCCGCACGATCTCCAGCGCGTGCTGGTCATTCTCGGCCAGGTGGTCGGTGACTCCGGAGATACGCGAATGCACGTCACCGCCACCCAGTTCCTCCGCGGTGACGATTTCCCCGATGGCGGCTTTGACCAACGGCGGACCGCCCAGGAAGATCGTTCCCTGGTTCCGGACGATGACCGTTTCGTCGCTCATGGCCGGGACGTAGGCCCCACCGGCAGTGCATGAACCCATCACGGAGGCGATCTGCGGAATCTTCGCCGCCGACATCCTTGCCTGGTTGTAGAAGATCCGTCCGAAGTGCTCCTTATCGGGGAAAACCTCGTCCTGCTTGGGCAGGAACGCTCCCCCGGAATCGACCAGGTAGATGCACGGCAGCGTGTTCTCCAACGCGATCTCCTGGGCCCGGAGATGCTTTTTCACGGTCATGGGATAGTAGGTGCCCCCTTTGACCGTGGCGTCGTTGGAGATGACGAGGACATGGCGTCCGTGCACCAGCCCGATGCCAGCGATAACGCCGGCACCCGGGGAATCGTCGTTGTACATGCCGTTGGCAGCCAATGGCGCAATCTCCAGGAAAGGACTGCCCTCATCCAGGAGGTAATCTATGCGCTCCCTGGGCAGGAGCTTGCCTCGCGCGAGGTGCCGCTCGCGGGACTTGGCCGGTCCGCCCAGGGCGGCTGCAGCCAGACGGCCCTTCAATTCGTCCACCAGAGCCAGTTGCGCCCGTTCGTTGGCCTCGAAGGTGCCGGTCGCGGCGCCCTTCAGGCTGGCAATTGTCTCCATCGACCCCTGTTCCATTCCCTGTTACAAGCCATTTCGGTTAGTGCCACGTAACTGAAATTTAGGTTAGTCTTTATTAACTGTGATGTCCAGCACAACGGGTCCACGGCCAACTTGCCGGCAGGCCGTGGCCCACTTGCCGGCAGGCCGTGGCCCACTTGCCGGCATCAGCACCAAGGAGGACAACGTGACAGCAGGCCCGGAAGCAAACACCGAAGGCCCCCGTGCCACCACTACCCAACGAAGCCAGGCGAAAGAGCTGCGCCGATTGGCCTTGCTGTCTGCCGCTGCAGGCCTCTTTGCCGACAACGGGTTCAGCCGCGTGTCCCTGGAGGATCTTGGCGCGGCTGCCGGCGTCAGCGGTCCGGCCGTGTACCGCCATTTTCCGGGTAAACAGGCCGTACTCGGTGAACTGCTCCTAAGCGTCAGCCGGGACTTGCTGGATGGCGGACTGCGGGTGGTATCGGAATCCGGTGATCCCCTATCCGCGCTCAAGGGCCTGATCCGGTTCCACGTGGACTTTGCCCTGAGCAATCCCGACGTCATCCGCGTTCAGGACAGGGACTTCAGCAGCCTCAGCGCCACCGACCAAGCAGAAGTGAGGTCGCTGCAGCGCAACTATGTGGAGACCTGGGTTGATGTCCTCGCGCGGATCCATGACGGGGAAGATCCCTCCGGACTCCGGGTCCGGGCACATGCCGCCTTTGGCTTGATCAACTCCACGCCGCACTCCGTACGTCAGCACGGGAGGAAGATCGCAGCGAAGTCGGCCCGGCCGATCCTTGAGCAGATGGCGTACGCGGCGCTGACGTCGGGGTAGGTGACGCGGGGGTTGGCTCCCGGATGATCAGCGTTGGCTTGGGGAGGGCAGGCGATGGATGGTGACTCCGTGGGGCGCTTCGTGCGCCGGCCGACGGCGCTTGAAGCTGGCGCCAGACACTGCTTGAGGACTTTTCCACATAGCTCAAGACGGGGCTAATAACCGTTGCTGGGCGGTGACAGGCTTTGTGTATGGAAACAAGCGGGCAGGTCCTCACGCCACAGCCCAGTCTGCCCGACGCGGCCAGTGGGTCCGATAAGGCTGTGACGTTTTCCATAGTGGAAGGGGCCACACGCCAAGCGGGTTCGGGTGCCAAACCCCCGGCTGGTTTAAGCACCCCCGCCCCGGAACTGACAGCACTGCTCCATGAGGGTTCTGCCTTGGATTCGGTCGCTTTCCTTGATGATGCGTCGGAGGCGTTGGGCGGTCTGCGTGGTTCTGCTGCCGCGGATGTGCTGTTGTTTGGGTTTGTGGAGGCGGCGGATTTCGCCGGCAGGGTCGAGGACCTGGCCCGGATGCTGGAGTACGTGCAGATCGTGGCGGCGCAGGCCGTGGAACGTACCCGGAACCAGGAACAACTGGCGCAGCGATCACCGGCACAGTCCCGGCAGGTTTCGGCAGCGGCCGCGCCGGAAAAGACCGGAATCCCGTGGCTGATCGGTTGGGCAGAACCCGCAGAACGCGCCGAACGCGCCACGGATGCCGCGACAGAATCGGAAGCCGCCCCCGGGCCAGGTTCCGTGGACGGATCCGGATTGGGTGCCGGTGCAGGGCTTG
>NZ_JBHVAL010000014.1:0-119957 GCF_042667405.1 Paenarthrobacter sp. NPDC057355
ACAAGATGAGCGGCCCCCGGAACAAACCCAGGAGCCGCTCATCCATGCCTCTTGACACCAGAACCTACATATCAGTCGGATGATGTTGACCACCAAATTCCAGGCGCCCCATGGTTCTTCACGTTTCCGTTTTGAATCCATGCCGACACCTCCTCCCGGAGGAACAGGGCACGGCTCGCACTGATAGTCGGCGCAACAACGTTGCGCCCTACGTGCGTAGGGCCATAGACTCATAGTGTTCGGATTTGAGGTTCTATGGCCCTCTTGCCGCACCAATGAGCGAACCGCTCAGAACAAAGACCCGATTGCAGTCGGGTCTTTCGTTCGTTAACGGCACAGCAGGCTGTTGCCTGATGATGTAATCCTAGGGCAGTTACCCCGCTACTCCCTGTACATCCGCTCGGCATACGACGGGCCGTAGTAGGTCTCAAGATCCTCCAGCGGCGTCTCCGGCTGCGTGTACGCCTGGGCGAGCACCGCGATGCTGGGAAGGCCCTCGGATTCCCACGTTTCCGGCTGCCAGAGGCTGCTGCGCATGAAGGCCTTGCCGCAGTGCGTGAAGACTTCCTCCACGGAAACGACGACGGCGGCTCGCGGCCGGTGCCCCTTCACCACCATGTGATCGAAGAAGTCCGCGTCGCGCACAATCCGGGCCGTGCCGTTGATCCGCAGGGTGTCAGTCCGACCCGGAACTACGGAGAGGATGCCGACGTTCGGGTTCTCCAGGATGTTGTGGAAACCGAAGGCAAGCTTGTTGCCGGGGCGTTCGGGGATGGCGATGGTGTGCTCGTCAAGGACGTGGATGAAGCCCGCCGGATCGCCCTTGGGGGAGGCGTCCACGCGGCCCCGCGCATCCGTCGTGGAGAGGACGCAGAACGGGCTGGAAGCGAGCCATTGCCGGTCGAAGTCACTAAGTGCTGTCCGCACCTTCTTGCGCACCCGCTCAAGGGGCAATCCGATCAGGTCTTCGAGTTCAGCGGCAGTGGAAATCGTGTCCATGGCCCCAGCCTAACCGGCTGGCTCTGGACATGGGTTTCGCCGTGGGCAAACATGGAACAAGTGGCCGCCAAATCAAACTTGAGCGTAGTAGACTCAACTTTGAAAGTATTGGTCACTCTCCAGAAAGGGAGCACTCTTTGGACGTCAAATTCACTACCAAAAGCCAGGAGGCCCTTTCTGCGGCCGCCATGAACGCATCAACCGCAGGAAATCCTCAAGTGGAGCCCGCCCATTTGCTGAAGGCGCTCATGGATCAGCGGGAGGGCGTCGCTGTTGCCCTGCTCCGCGCGACGGGGGCCGACCCTGATGCCGTGAGCGTCCAGGCGAGCTCGGCCATCAAAACCCTGCCGTCGTCGTCGGGCGCTTCGGTGCAGCAGGCGCAGTTGTCACGCCAGTCCCTGCAGGCTATCCAGGCCGCCCAGAACGAGGCCGACAAGCTCGGGGACTCGTTCGTTTCCACCGAGCACCTGCTGTTGGGGCTCTCGGCCGGAAGCGACGCCGTCGGGAAGTTAATGCGCGACGCCGGCGCCTCCCATGAGGCGCTTCTCGCCGCCCTGCCGGGTGTCCGTGGCGACCGGAACGTCAACTCCCCGGATCCGGAAAACACCTTCCAGGCCTTGGAGAAGTTCGGCACGGACCTGACCGCTGTGGCCCGTTCCGGCAAGCTCGACCCCGTTATTGGGCGCGACAGCGAGATCCGTCGCGTAGTCCAGGTCCTGAGCCGCCGTACCAAGAACAACCCGGTACTGATCGGTGAGCCCGGCGTCGGCAAGACCGCCGTCGTCGAGGGCCTCGCGCAGCGCATGGTGGCCGGTGACGTTCCGGAGAGCCTTCGCGGCAAGACCCTCATCGCCCTGGACCTCGCGTCCATGGTGGCCGGTGCCAAATACCGTGGCGAGTTCGAGGAGCGGCTCAAGGCTGTCCTGGAGGAGATCAAGAACTCCAACGGACAGATCGTCACGTTCATTGACGAGATCCACACTGTGGTTGGCGCCGGTGCCACGGGCGAGAGCGCCATGGACGCCGGGAACATGCTCAAGCCCATGCTGGCCCGCGGCGAACTCCGCCTGATCGGTGCCACCACCTTGGATGAGTACCGCGAGAACATCGAGAAGGACCCTGCCCTGGAGCGCCGCTTCCAGCAGGTCTACGTTGGAGAACCCAGCGTCGAGGACACCATTGGCATCCTCCGTGGCCTGAAGGAGCGCTACGAGGCCCACCACAAGGTAGCCATCGCGGACTCCGCCCTGGTCGCCGCCGCGACACTGTCCAACCGCTACATCTCAGGCCGCCAGCTGCCCGACAAGGCCATCGACCTCGTGGATGAAGCCGCGTCCAGGCTCCGTATGGAAATCGACTCGGCGCCGGAAGAGATCGACCAGCTCCGCCGCGCCGTCGACCGTTTGACCATGGAAGAGCTCGCCCTCCAAAACGAAACCGATCCCGCTTCCGTTGAGCGGCTTGCCGCCCTCCGCGCCGACATGGCGGACAAGAAGGAAGAGCTCAACGCCCTCAACGCCCGGTGGGAGGCGGAGAAGGCAGGATTGAACCGCGTCGGTGATCTGAAGGCCAAGATCGACGAGCTGCGCTCCGCTGCCGATAAGCACCAACGCGAAGGTGACCTGGAATCGGCGTCGCGGATCCTGTACGGCGAGCTGCCCGCCCTGGAGCGGGAGCTGAGTGCCGCTGCTGAGGAGGAGTCGGCGCGCGGTGAATCGAAGCCGGAGCTGATGGTTGCAGAGGAAGTCACTGCCGATGACATTGCCGAGGTCATTTCTGCCTGGACGGGTATCCCGGCTGGCCGCATGCTCCAGGGCGAGTCGCAGAAATTGCTGCACATGGAGGAAGAACTTGGCAAGCGCCTGATCGGACAGGCCAAGGCAGTACAGGCCGTGTCCGACGCCGTCCGCCGTGCCCGTGCCGGGATCAGCGATCCCAACCGGCCCACTGGTTCGTTCCTGTTCCTGGGGCCCACCGGCGTTGGTAAGACTGAGCTGGCCAAGGCCTTGGCTGACTTCCTGTTTGACGACGAACGGGCCATGATCCGGATCGACATGTCCGAGTACAGCGAGAAGCACGCCGTGGCCCGCCTGGTGGGTGCCCCTCCGGGATACGTGGGCTATGAAGAGGGCGGCCAGCTCACCGAAGCTGTCCGGCGCCGGCCATACTCCGTGGTGCTGCTGGACGAGGTCGAGAAGGCCCACCCTGAGGTCTTCGACATCCTCCTGCAGGTTCTCGACGACGGCCGCCTCACCGATGGGCAGGGCCGCACCGTGGACTTCCGGAACACCATCCTGGTGCTGACGTCCAACTCGGGCAGCCAGTTCTTGGTGGATCCGTCACTGGATGCCAAGGCCAAGCGGGAAGCCGTCATGGCAGTGGTCCAGGCTTCCTTCAAGCCGGAGTTCCTGAACCGCTTGGACGAGATCGTGCTCTTCGATCCGCTGTCCGTTGAGGAACTTGCACGGATCGTGGAGCTGCACGTTGACGAGCTCAGCAGGCGGCTTCGGGACCGTAGGCTCACGCTCGAGGTCACCGATGGTGCCCGCGCGTGGCTGGCCATGTCCGGTTACGATCCCGCCTACGGTGCCCGGCCGCTGCGTCGACTGGTCCAGCGCGAGATCGGCGACCGCCTGGCCAAGGAAATCCTGGCCGGCGAAATCAGCGACGGCGACACCGTGCTGGTGGATACTGCAGCGGACTTGGATGAGCTCACCATCGACGGTTTGGAAGCGTTGTCAAACGCCGACGGCGGCGCTCCCGCAGGCACGGGGCTCACCGTCCGCAGGAAGTAGTGCGGTCCGGCACTACTTCTCGAGGAGGTCTTCCTTGATGGTATTGCCGGAGTCCACCACTATGAAGCAATCAACGCGGCGGTCGCCACGGTCCCAGCTGGAACTGCTGGGGTACACGTTCTGCTGGAGCAGCACGTAGTTGGCGGCCGCATCGTTGAGCTTCACGGTCTTGCACACTTCCCGGCCCTTGTCCCGCAAAGCGTTGGCGCCGGGGAAGGACTCGTCCGCACCGTAGCTGAAGACGGCACCGAGTTGGGCAGAGTGTTCGGTGTCGCACGCAACGGCCGTGGCTTCACTGGCTTTGGGGTCGAAGCTGGCAAAGCAATCGCCTATCTGGAAATCCTTCGCGTTCGTGTCGCGGGGAAGCGGGCCAAGCGTTGCCGTGGCACTGGGACTCGCCACTGTGGCTTCAGGTCGGTTGCCCAGCAGGTTGAGCAGGACCCAGATCACCACGCCAATCAGGACCAGGACGCCGACCACGATTCCGCCAATGACCAGGCGCTGACGTTTGACCGGATCGCCGTGCGGCTCGGGTTGCCATTCCTGGCCAGGTTGCTGGCCGGGGTAGGGCTGGCCCGGGTCCTGGGCTGGATATGGCTGGCCGCCGTAAGGCTGGCCCGGCTGTGGCTGGTTTGACCGTGGCTGGTTCGAATACGGCAGTTGCCACGGGTAATGCGGCTCGTCGCCGGAGGGCGTTTCGCCGTTTTTCGGGGGTAGTGCCGGATCAGGCTGGTCCGCCGGGTCCGGGACGAAGTCAGGGTCGAGCTCAGGTGCGGGATCCGGCTGGAGACCCGACGGCGTTGTCCCCGGCCCAGCTTCGAGCTGTTCGCCGGATGCCGGACGAGGTGTTTCAGGCACGGGGGACGCGCCCTCCTTGCCCTGATCGTGTGGTGAACCATCACGCGGTGAGGTGTTGTCCTGGCTCATATTCCCGGGTGTGCCTTCCTGCTGTGGAGCCGCATTGAGCCCGACTCTACCCAATTTTCCGCCTGCTTGGAGGTGCATCCGGCTGGTTTTGATGGTGTTGGGCTTGGACTCGGGGCCGATGTGGCGCACAGGCACCCCCGAAAGCATGTAATCTAGACATACGACAAATTGACCAAACATTCCGGGGCCTCACCGATAGCCAAGGTGACCACCTCCGGTCCAAGTACAAAAGGGGGTCACGCCATGGGGCGCGGCCGTCAAAAGGCAAAAGCTACCAAGCAGGCTCGGGACATCAAGTACTACTCCCCGAACACTGACTACTCGGCACTTGAGCGTGAGCTCACGGGGCCATCCAGTCGTGTCAAGAGCCACTTCCCCGACGATCCTCCGGAGCCGGACTACTCGGCTTACGAGGACAAGTACGCGGAAGATGATGACGACGAGGTAGACACCCGCCGTATCGGATAGCTGTCGCAACCAACAGGTGCCGCTGGCACTGAGTTGCGTACCGCCGTCGTACATAAGGTCATCGAGCATCCCCGGATGCCGTACATCTTTTGAAAAGGGCCCCAGGGCAGCCGTTCATTGGCGTACTCCGGGGTCCTTTTTTGCTGTGGCCGGCGTCGTCAACGTGACAGGATGAATGGCATGAGTGAGAGAAAGCACTACGCCGGCGGCGAGCCGTGTTGGGCGGACCTGCAGACCAAGGACGTTGCGGCTGCCAAGGATTTCTACCGGCGGGTGTTCGGGTGGTCGTACAAGGACCTGCCCACTCCGGATGGACGCAGTTACGCGCAGGCGTTCGTGAAGGACAAATTGGTGGCAGTGATCGCACCGCAGAACCCCCTGCAGGAGTCTGCCGGGACGCACGGACAGTGGAATATCTACCTGGCCGCGACGGACACTGAAGAGGTGGCCGAGGACGCCGCCCATGCCGGCGGCAAGCTGCAGTTCGGTCCGGAGGCTGTTGCCGATACCGGAGTGCTGGCGTTCATCGAGCCGGCCGGCGGAGGAACTACGGGAATCTGGCAGGCGGGAACGCACCTCGGCAGCCACCTGTTCAACGAGCCCGGCGCCTTGGCATGGGCCGAACTTCTGACGCCTGAGCCGCAGGCCGCCGTCGCGTTTTTCCAGCAGCTTTTCGGCTACGAGGTCACCGAATACCCCCAGGACGACGGCGGCAGCTACAGCACGCTGATGGTTTCCGGCAATGAGGTGGCCGGCATTGTCCCCGCTGAGGAGGGCGAAGAAGCTGCGTGGCAGGTGTACTTTGGGATCGCCGATGTCCGAAAGGCCGCTGACGCGGCCGTTGCGGCCGGGGGAGAGCTCCTGGTGGAGCCTGAGGACCATCCCGAGGCCGGTTCATTGGCCACCATCCTGGATCCCCAGGGCGGGGTTCTGAGCCTGATCCAGGTCTAATACCCAACTAGGTAACAGCAACTGTCGTAATGAGCCCCCATTACGACATGTGCTGTTACCCAGTTGGGGAACGAAAAAGCGGCCCGGCAGTTGATCCCAACTGCCGGGCCGCTTCGTTCAGGCGATGTGACTCTTAGGCGTAGGCGTTCACCAAACGGACCGCGCCGCCGTCGACACCCTTGGCGCCCTGGACGTAATCCGGGCCGGTCTTGTCGATAGAGTCCGAGTTTTCCGTAACGGTACCCATGACCCAGGACGGCAGGCCGCGCTCGTTGAGGCGGGCAACGGCGGCGTCGGCAGCTTCCGGGGAAACGATCGCAACCATGCCCACGCCGAGGTTCAGCGTGCGCTCCAAGTCGGCCAGCGGGACGTTGCCAAGCTCGGAAACCAGCTTGAAGATCGCGGGGAGCTCCCACGTGGCGCGGTCAACCGTGGCGACCAGGCCCTGCGGGAGGACGCGTGCCAGGTTGGCGGCCAGGCCACCACCGGTGACGTGGCTGAAGCCGTGGACAGCGGCCCCGGCGGAAACCGGGAACGTACGGGCCAGGTCCAGGCAGTCGGCAGCGTAGACGCGGGTCGGCTCCAGGAGTTCCTCACCCAGCGTGCGGCCGAGTTCGGAAACCTGGCGGTCCAGTGCCCAGCCGGCGTGGTTGATGACGCGGCGGACCAGGGAGTAACCGTTGGAGTGCAGGCCGGAGGAGGCCATGCCGATCACGACGTCGCCGGCACGGACACGGTCCGGGCCGAGCAGTGCGTCAGCTTCGACAACACCGGTGGCGGCACCTGCGACGTCGTATTCGTGCTCACCCAGGAGGCCCGGGTGCTCAGCGGTTTCGCCACCCACCAGGGCGGTTCCGGCAACGGAGCAAGCCGAAGCGATGCCGCGGACAATGTCAGCGATGCGCTCCGGAACAACCTTGCCGCACGCGATGTAGTCCGTCATGTAGAGAGGCTCGGCGCCCACCACTACGATGTCGTCCACAACCATGCCCACCAGGTCGAAACCGATGGTGTCGTGGATGTCCATGGCCTGCGCAATTGCCACCTTGGTACCAACACCGTCGGTGGAGGTTGCCAGGAGCGGCTTCTTGTAGGTGAGGAGCTTGGAGACGTCGTACAGGCCAGCGAAACCGCCGACGCCGCCAATCACCGATGAGTTATGGGTCGCCTTGACGGCGCCCTTCATGAGTTCGACTGCGCGGTCTCCCGCTTCGACGTCGACACCTGCCGAAGCGTAGGTGATGCCGGCGTTGTTGTCAGCGGCGGGGGTTGCGGAGGTCATACAGACTCTTTCTTGTCGGCGTCGGTCAAACGATCAGCGTCGGTCAGGAGGTTCTCGAATTCGGCATCAGGCCCTGGATCGCAGCCCGTAGCGCCCGGCTTCTCAGCCGGATCCTCGGTGTCTTCCACGGAGTCTTCAGCAGGGGTGAGACCGCCCAGGTCGGTGCGCTCCAGCAGGTTCTTCCCCAGCTTGTCCGCGTGCGGCAGCTCGATGGGGTACTTGCCGGTGAAGCAGGCGGTGCAAAGGCGTTCGCGCGGCTGCTGGGTTGCACCGATCATGCCGTCTTCGGAGATGTAGGCCAGCGAGTCAGCGCCGATGGCCTGGGAGATCTCGTCGATGGTGGCGCCGTTGGCGATCAGCTCCGCGCGGGAGGCGAAGTCGATGCCGTAGAAGCAAGGCCACTGGACCGGGGGAGAGGAGATCTTGACGTGGACCTCTTTGGCGCCGGCTTCCCGCAGCATGCGGACAATGGCGCGCTGGGTGTTTCCGCGGACGATCGAGTCGTCCACCACCACGATGCGCTTGCCACGGATCACGGATTCCAAGGCGTTGAGCTTGAGCCGGATACCGAGCTGGCGCAGGGTCTGTGAAGGCTGAATGAAGGTACGTCCCACGTAGGCGTTCTTGACGAAGCCGTGTGCGAACGGAATCCCGGACTGTTCGGCGTAGCCAACAGCGGCGGGAGTGCCGGACTCGGGCACAGGAATCACGAGGTCAGCCTCGTGGGTGTTTTCGCGGGCCAGCTGGCGGCCCATCTCCACGCGGGACTCGTAGACCGAACGGCCGGCGATGGCGGCGTCGGGACGGGCCAGGTAAACGTACTCGAACACGCAGCCGGCCGGGGTGGGCTCGGCGAAGCGCTGGGAACGGACGCCGTCCTCGTCGATGGCGATGAACTCGCCCGGCTCGATCTCGCGGATGAAGCTGGCGCCGACAGTAGCGAGGCCGGCCTGCTCGGAGGCGACAACCCAGCCGCGCTCCAGGCGGCCGAGGCACAGCGGGCGGATGCCGTAGGTGTCCCGGGCTGCGTAGAGGGTTCCCTCGTCCATGAAGACGAAGCAGAAGCCGCCCTTGATCTTGGGCAGCAGTTCCAGCGCCGTCTGCTCCAGGGTCTTGCCCTCTTCACCTTCAAGGAGGGCCGTCACCAGGGCGGTGTCGGAGGTGTTGCCCTGCTTCATCTCGCCGGTCAGCTGGCCCTCGTTGCGCTCGAGGATCATTTCCCGGAGCTCAGCGGTGTTGGTCAGGTTGCCGTTGTGGGCCAGGGCAACCGTGCCGGTTGCGGTCGCACCCAGGGTCGGCTGCGCGTTGGCCCAGTGGCTTGCACCGGTGGTGGAGTACCGGCAGTGGCCCACGGCCAAGTGCCCGGTCAGGGTGTTCAAGGTCGTCTCATCGAAGACCTGGGACACAAGGCCCATGTCCTTATAGACGTTGATGCGCTTGCCGTCACTGGTAGCAATACCAGCCGATTCTTGTCCGCGGTGCTGCAGCGCATACAGCCCGTAATAGGTGAGTTTTGCTACTTCTTCACCGGGAGCCCAGACACCGAAGACGCCACAAGCGTCCTGGGGGCCTTTTTCGCCGGGGAGAAGATCATGAGAAAGTTTTCCGTCGCCACGTGCCACTGGTCGATTGTCTCATGTCGCGGGCGTGGTACGTTCCCCCGCAGCCTATATGACCCCGGCAAACGGCGGAGAACAGGCGTGTCGGGCCGAAAATGCGGTGTGTCTCACACTGGCTCCCCTGCGAAGGGCGGGCCGGGCGCCTGACTTAGCGGACGCCGTCGTTCTCTGGTCCCTCGTCGGGAACCGAATCCGGAACGGCTTCCACCACGGCGCGCTCGGAGCGCTTGACGCTCATGCGGTCCAGGACCAGGGCCAGGATGGAGAAGAGGATGACGCCGCCGCCGGCGCAGACGGTGAGGAAGAACCCGAAGACTGTGCTGGCGTCGAAGGCGGGATCGGCCGGGCGGCCGTAAGCGATGATTGCGGCCACGATTGCGCCAACCACCGCGCCCAAAATCATGAAGGGAACGAACTTGGGTGCCCGGCGAACCGTGATTTCGCGGCGGGCGGTGTTGGGGTTGGTGTCCTCTGAAGCCATGTCTTCAAGCGTACCTTTCCGAGTTTGTGTACAGATAATGCCCCTAAGAAGACTCCTTAGGGGCATTATCTGTACAAAAACTCGATTGTTTAGCTGCCGCGGTACGTCGAGAAGGCGAACGGGCTCAGCAGGAGCGGCACGTGGTAGTGCTCGCCGGCGTCGGAAACTGTGAAGTTCAGGTCCACTTCCGGGAAGAACGTCTCGGTGCCGAGACCTTCGAAGTACGCGCCGGTGGCGAAGTTCAGGCGGTAGGCGCCGCCCGGGATGCGCTCCGGGCCAAGGGTCTTGATGCGGCCGTCGGCATCGGTTTCGCCCTTGGCCACCAAGGTCCACTCGTCGCCTTCGCGGACATAAAGCACGACGGCGACCCCCGCCGCCGGGCGACCCGAACCGGTGTCCAGGATGTGCGTGGTTACTTGTGAAACGCTCATGCGTTGACTCCTTCGCTGACCAGGCCGGAGAGACGCAACAGTGCGATCTCCCGCAATTGTCCGGCCACAATCGTGTCTTCTTCTTCGGGGGTGTGGTTGAGGCGCTCCTGCAGCGTGCTGAGGATTTCCTGGGCGCTGCGTCCTGCCGCGCGGATCAGGAAGACGCGGCCGAACTTCTCCTCGTAGGCACGGTTGCCCTCGGCCAGCGCGGTTGTAATCCGGTTGTCCCCGGGGTCGACGCCGGCTTGTTCCGAACGCGACATGGCCGCCTCGGTGGTTTGCGCCTTGGGTCGTTCGCCGATGCGCGGGTGGTGGGCCATTGCTGATTCCACCTCGGCCGCAGTGAAGGGCTCAGCGGCGCGTTGGGCCTGTGCCAGGAGTTCGTCGACGCTGGCGTAGGGACGCGCGTCGACGATGGTTTCCACCCAGCGGCTGATATCCAGGCAGGGGGTGAGGGTCGTGATGGCCTCGTCCCGGTCGACGCTGTTGAATACTGCAAGCTCCATGCTTGTCATCCTCGTGCAAAATGCTGGCATCCATGGTGTGGGCTATGCGGAACTCCTGGTGTTTCAGGAGGAAGCCTTGTGCTTTCAAGCTTCCGCATCATGGAACTGTTATTTCAGCATACGTAATTCAGTTAAGCCGAGTCGCCCGGCTGGTGTCAAGAGACTACCTCGTGGTGACGCCGCGTGCGCACTGTGAGATAAAGCCTGTGGGCGGTGATGACGAGCGCGAGCCAGGCGATACCGATAGCCCACGCAGCAAGGACATCCGTCAGCCAGTGGTGGCCAAGGTACACCCGGCTCAAGCCCATGGTTGCCGCGAAGACGGCGGCGATGACTATTGTGATGACCCTCGCCCGGGTTGTCTTGAGCCGCAGGATGATCAAGTACGCCACGATGCCGGCGATCACGATCGAGTTCAACGAGTGACCGCTGGGGAATGACGCCGAATGCTCATAGGGAGGGATCGCGTCCGCCAGGTCGGGGCGGGTGCGGCCGAAGAGCGGCTTTCCCAGAACCGTGATCAGGAGCGACCCCAGGCCGGCTGAGAGCATCAGGATGACCGGAGTCCAGGAACGCCTGCGGGTTGCCAGGAAAATCATGATGCCCACCGCAATGAGGGGCATGCCCACGGTTCCGCCTACGTTCGTATAAGCGGTGATGGCCACATCCAAGGCGGGCGAACGAACTGTTTTGGCAGCGTCCAGGACCGGATGGTCGAAGCTCGCAACGCCGTCGGCTTCTGTGACGGACTCATAGACTTCACCGAAGACCCATGCCAGCGCCAAGGTGATTCCGAGACCCACCAGGAGCGTGATGATGAGCGCCGCGTAGGGGCCCAGGAACTTGGTGACCCGCTCCGCGCCCTTGGCCAAGGTCCGGCCCGCCGGGGACTTCCACCGCGTAAGGTCCTGTCCGGCGACAAAGCGGTCCTCGTTTACCTCACCCCGTACGCCCGTTTCTGTGGGCCTGTTTCCCTCAGTCGTCACTCTCGTCCCCTATCGTGGCGGCTTCGATATTAGTGAGTAACCTTAGCAGTTTGGGCTTGGGCGTTTCCGGTGTCTTCTGCGGCGCTGTATAGGGTTCAACTACGCGGAGAGGAGGGGAGAGCCTTGGTTCCAAGGTTCCTCAAGGAGCCCTCCAACACGTTGCTGCCCTTGATCTGCACAAGGCAGCTCACGCCGCCGTCGGCGTCTCTTGAAAGCAGCTCGAGTCTTGCCTCATAACGGCTGAAGGCATCTGCCATGTATGCATCGGCCTGCGAACGACAGTTCCCCGCCTCGGTGCCCGGGCCCGTGTAGACCACTTCAGCTGTATGCGTTTGGTCGCAGCTGAGATCACGGTCCGCGAACCGGTCCCAGCACTGCCTGAGCGCAGCATGGTCCGGGCCCGACAGGCCGTTCCGTATGGTGGAGCTGAGCCCCGAAGGGACGATCACCACGCAACCCACCCCATCCTGCACCGTGGGAACAAGGTCACGCCGCAAAGTGTCGGCGGGGACATTTCCTCCCGCGAACTGGGTCAGCGCCGGAAGATCGCACGGACCAGCGTCCGAAACGAGTTCGGCCGCATGGGTCCGGTCGCAGGATGCGGACGCCCACGATCCATTTAGGCAGTGTCCCTCAACAGCAGTAGGGCCAGGATCCGTGGACCTTGGGGTTTCAGTCCGAACGTTTGCCTGGCTCGATGCGGCCGTGCTCTGCCCGGGTACGCTCGCTGCCCCCAGGCCGGAAGCCGGCCCGAAGAACTGCAGCACGAACGTGGCAACCGCCACCAGGAGGGCAGCAATTGTTGCAAGGGCGGCCATCGTCCCAAGATTCAGCCACGATTTCTTGGCGGGAGGATGCTCAGGCGGGGCTGGGATGTTCATCGGCGTCAGTCGACAACGACGTCAGAGACCACAGCCTGAATGGATTTAGAATCACTCGAAGGAGTGTCATCCAAAGACAATTCAATTTTGAGGGCGTTTACACCCTTTGCCGGTACGGAGATTTCCTGAATGGTGTTGAAAGGAACCTTGCGGACATCAAGTTGCTTGCCGTTGCCTACAACCCTTACCAGAAGAATCTTGTCCGAGGACTTGGAATCATTGGCCTGGCCTACGTTGAATGTCAAGCTGTTGAAGTTATTGGCCAGGCGCAGTTCAAGGGTTTCTGCGCTTCCGTAGCTGCTGATGGTCGTGGCGATTCCGCTGACCCCCGATTTGTCCGCAACGTCATAACGGTTCTCCGTCCAGCTGCTCTCCGGCTCGAAGAAGTTGGACAAAGACAATGACGAGCCGGCTTTTTCTGTGGCAAGGGCCCCTGAGGAAGCGCCCGCGCTGGATGAGTTTGTGTCAGTTGGACGGGTCGACGACTGGCTCTTGGAGGGCGACGGACTGGAGCTGGCAGACGCAGAAGCTGATTGACTGGTTGCGCTGGGGCTGGGGGTGTTCGATCCCGGCTGCTCGGAGGTTGTCGGCGCCGGCGCGGCAGGGGCAGCGCATGAGGAGGTGGCCACAGCCGCGGCAATGATAAGGACAGCTTTGAGGCCCACAATACGTTGTTTCAAAAGATCCCCTTTTCTTCAAGCAGGCAGAACAGTATCGGCTTCCACACCGCCCGGTTCGCGCCCACATTGTGGTATTCCCCAAACTAAGGCCATGATGCCATCTGCTTGAGAAATCCATCCCTATTCTGCAGATTATGTCGCAAGGAAATTCAGTTTTCGTGGTTCGCTTCCCAAGCCCGGCTCGGGCAGAATGACCTCAACTGAAGGAGTTCGCATGCCCGACATTCTGACATCCAGGTTCCTGTTCGGTCCCGGTCCGAGCAATTGCTATCCCGAAGCCATGGCCGCTTTGGCCTACCCGGTGCTGGGCCACCTTGATCCTGTGTTCATCGAGCGCCTCGACCACACTTGCGATGGGCTCCGGACTGTCTGGGGAACCGCCAACGCGCGGACCCTTCCGTTGAGTGCCACGGGTTCCGGCGGCATGGAAGCGGCGTTCGTGAACACCGTGTCCGACGGCGACGTGGCAGTCATCGCCGTCAACGGACTTTTCGGGGCGCGCATGTGTGAGGTCGCCCGGCGCTGCGGCGCGACAGTCATCCGGGTGGACCACGAATGGGGCCAGCCGGTGGACGCCGACCGCGTCCTCTCCGCCCACCCAAACCCCAAAGTCATCGCTGCCGTGCATGCTGAGACGTCGGTCGGCGTGCTCTCCGACATCGCCGCGCTCGGCGCCGGCAAGGGCGACGCCCTGCTCATCACCGACGCCGTCACGTCCATCGGCGGACTTGAGCTGCTGGCAGACGACTGGGGTGTCGACGTCGGATACGCCGGAACCCAGAAGTGCCTCGGCGTCCCGCCGGGACTCTCACCCTTCACGGTGTCGGACCGCGCGTTCGAGCGCCGCGTCAGGGATCCCCGCTCCTGGTACCTCGACATTGGCCTGCTCGGCGGTTATGTTGGCGCGGCGAGCGGGGCCCGGACGTACCACCACACCGCGCCCGTCACGATGATCGCCGGCCTCGAGGCCGCACTGGACCGGATCCTTGCCGAGGGTCTGGACGTTGTGCAGGCCCGGCACCGGGCGGCCGGGGCTGCTCTTCAGGCCGGGCTTCAGGAGATGGGGCTGGAACTCTTCGCCGCTGAAGGCTCACGATTGCCGAGCCTCACCACGGTGAAAGTGCCCGACGGCGTCAACTCAGCAGGCGTCCGCGCTTACCTTTTGGAGCACTTCAGTATGGAGATCGGCTCGGGAGTTGGGGAGTTCGCCGACACTGTGTGGCGCATCGGCATGATGGGCCCGAATGCCAACAGTGCTTCAGTGACCCTGGTGCTGGGAGCGCTGGCGGAAGCCCTCTCTCACGTTCCGCGGGTTTGAGCCGGACGCTCGCTCAGGTTCCGCGGGTTTGAGTGCGTCGCTCGTTCACGTCCCGCGGGTTTGAGCCGGACGCTCGCTCACGTCCCGCGGGTTTGAGCCGGACGCTCGCTCACGTCCCCCGGGTATGAGCCGGACGTTCGCTCACGTTCCTTCATTTTGCTGGGATTTGCTTCTCCTCCAGTGCGCCAAGATGTTCGGTGCGCAAAGCATCGTATGTCGTGAAATTCTCCGCCACCGGTGCTGAGCTCGCGGGCATAGGAGGGGCGCTTGTTGATTTGGCCGATGTGTTTCCGGAGTAAGCAGTGCAGCCAGCCGGCGTGCGTGAGGGCTTAAGGCACGACGACGGTCCCTACCGAATGCCCTCAAGCAGCCGGCCGCGCGTCCGGCAATGGGAGAACGACCCACTCGCCCGAGTGAGCGAGCGTCCAGCGCAAGCGGGCGGGATGTGATCGGGCGTTGGGTTCAAGCGGGTGGGGTGTGAGCGGGCGTTGGGTTCAAGCGGGTGGGGTGTGAGCGGGCGTTGGGTTCAAGCGGGTGGGATTGTGATGGACGGTTGGGCCCAAGCACGGGGGATGTGAGCGAGCGACGGGCCCAAGCACGGGGGATGTGAGCGAGCGACCGGCCCAAGCGGGTGGGACGTGAGCGAGGGTTGGGCGCAAGAGCAGGGGATGTGAGCGAGGGTCAGGTTTCGCGGGTCAGGATCCACGTGTTCGTGCCGTCCTGGCGTTCGAACGTCACTGTCGTCACCAGCGCCTCGATCAGTGCCAACCCCCGCCCGGACTCGGCATCGGAATCGGGCATGGAAGCTTGCATGTCGTCGGCGAACGGTTCCCTGGCATTAAAAGCGCTGACCCGTGCCACCAAGCGGGCAGGGCGCACGCTGATGTCGACGTCGATCTCCACGGGCTTCTCTGCCACTGGAAGCGCGTGCTGCACGATGTTCGCCGCTGCTTCAATGACAGCGGTAGCGAACGTCATGCGGTCCAAGTCGGGCACGAACGAGGCGTCGTCCCACAGGGAGTCCAGCTCGTTGTGGATGGCTTCGATGGCGTCGTCGTTGGATGGCCCGTGGAAGCCCCGGCGGGCAACTACATCAGTCATTGCCGAAAGCGTCTTCGGCCGTGGGGTACGCGGTGAGGACCCGGTCCATGTTGGTCAGTTCCAGGACCATCTTGACCTGCGGCTGGACGGCGGCAATGCGCAGGTCACCACCGGCCTGACGGGCAGCTTTGAGGCAACCGATGAGCGCCCCAAGGCCCGATGAATCCATGAAGTCCGTCTCGGCCAGGTTGACCACCACTCGGCTCGAGCCAGCGGCAACAACCTCGGCCACCACTTCGCGAAGCTTGGGCGCGGCCACCATGTTCAGCCGGCCCACGCTCTTGACCTCTGCGTAGGAGTCCTTGACCTCATAGCTAAACTGCATCTGCATTCCTTTCCTCTTGGCTCTCCGGCCCACTTTCAGGCTCAAAACCCTTGTACAAAACTGCTTTGACCAGCACGCTCAGGACCACAAGGTCGAACGCCACCCACGCCACGTTCACCAAGGTGCCCAGCGGCTCGGACATTCCGGCCAGCAATCGGATGAGGCCGACAACCAACGCCACCGTCAGCAGGACCGCCACGATGATCTGCGGCCGGATCAGGCTCCAACTGGGTCCACCGCTCTGGCGGGCTTTGGGGGTAACCGCGAACCCAAGGGGACGGCCGAACCAAACGTTGCGTGCCGCCGTCGTGCAGGCTTTGATCCAGGTGGGGAACAGCGCGAGGCTGTACTGCTGGCCGCGCCAGGTGGGAATGCCGTGCCCGGCCACCAGGAACAGCAACTGGTTCACCACCATGAACGGGATGAAGCGGATGAAGAAGTCGTAGCTGAGGCTGCTCACCGGGAGGATGCCGAGCGTCAGGTAGATGATGGGCGCGGCGAAATACACGACGGCGGCGAAACCGCTGAGGTAGCTCCACATCGTTGAGAAATACATGAGCCGCTGGCCCCATTTGAGGCGGCGCTGGACCAACGGGTTCTCGCGGAGGAGGACCTGCATGGTGCCCTGGGCCCAGCGGAGGCGCTGGGTGAGCATGGTCTTGAGGTCCTCGGGAGCAAGGCCGTTGGCGAGGATTTCGTGGTGGTACACGCTCTTCCAGCCCAGGCCGTGCAGGCGCATTGCCGTGGCCATGTCCTCGGTGACGGAGATGGTGGCCAGCGGCATGATCGGCTGGGCTTCGTCGGTGCGTTCCACGGAGATGGCGTCCAGGACCGCGTGGACGGATTCGAGCGCACCCAGCGGGGACCAGTCACGTCCGGACATACGGTCGACGGCGTCACTCGCCACAGTGGTGACGCCCGAGTCCCCGACGTGGGCAAGTTCCATCGCGGCGATTTCTTCGAGGTCCGATTGCAGCGCGGAGAAGTCCGCAGCCACGAGGGTCCGGACGGCTTCGTCCACTTGGCGGCGCACCCGGTAGGTGATCTCGCTCAGGGAGGCACCGGCGTCGAGTTCCTTCTGTGCTGACTCGGTGGCGGCTTCAACCTCGTTCAGCATCTGCTCAACCAGCGGATTCTCGGCCTCGGGGGAGCGGCGTGCCTTCTTGATGGCGGTGCGCGAGGCGGCCAGGGCACGGCGGATGCTCTTCTCCGTGGCCTTCACGTACCCCACCAGACCCAGCTGCATGAGGGCTTCCCGGCGGAGGATGGCGTTGGATCCGCAGAAGAACGCAGCGTTCCAGCCGTCCTTGCCCTGCTGGATAGGGCCGTAGAAGAGGGGTGCCTGGCTGCCCAGGGGGTCGTCTTCGGGAACGTTGATGAAGTACTGCGGGGTCTGGACCAAGGCCACGAGGTCGTCGTTGAAGTAGCCCAGCGTCTTGTCCAGGATGTCCGGCTCGGGGATCTGGTCGGCGTCGAGAATCAACAGGTATTCGCCCGAGGTGAGCATGAGCGCGTTGTTCAGGTTGCCCGCCTTGGCGTGCCGCGGCATATTCGGCGTCCAGTCCGCCGTGCGGGTCACGTAGCCAATCCCGTGGGCTTCGGCGAGTTCACGCATCTCGGGCCGGTTGCCGTCGTCGAGAATCCAGGTACTGTGCGGCCAGGTGATGTCCTTGGCGGCCAGCGCCGTGGTCATCACCAGGTCCAGTGGCTCGTTGTAGGTGGTGATGAAGACGTCCACGGTGGCCGTGTCGGGGGCCGGGGGCGGTGGCTTGCGGAACTTGATGTTCCACACCGTCAGGCCGAACAGCATCACGTCGATCAGGCTGTACGTCTCAGCGATCACCAGCGGAACCGCGATCCACCAGGCATCCCAGTTCAGCGACGCCATCCAACGCCACGCCACATAGTTAACGCCCAAAATTACTGTCAGGACAACGATCAACCGAGTCCAGAAACGTGTCAAAGTCCCCCCTTTTGTGGCTTTAGTGCGTTGCGTCAGGTCTACGGCGAACGACGACCGCGGTCACGTCGTCTTCGGCTGTTGCCGCCGGTGCCAGCTCCAGCAAGGCGGCGCAGACATCGTCCGAAGTAGGGCCGGTGCGCGCCGCTTTCTCGACGTTCCGCACGAAGTCTTCCAGCGATTCGTGTGCGTCCAGCACGCCGTCACTGACGATCACCAACGAATCGCCGGGTTCCAGCTCCAGCTCGGACGCCGGCCAGTGCTGGCCATCAAGGATGCCGACGGGCGGACCTGCCGAGACGAGCCTCTGAGCCGAACCCTCTGCCGGAATGTAGAGCGCGAGCCCGTGTCCGGCGTCGATGTAGCTGAGCTTTCCGGAGGCGCTGTCCAGACGGGCGTGGAACATCGTGGCGAAGGAGCCGGACGGATCCAAGTCGGAGGTGATGGTGAGGCTGGCCGAAGCGAAGGCGTCATCGATGGCCGGGGTGTCGGCCACGGAGCGCATCACGGCGCGGACGGTCGCGGCGATCAGAGCGGCGCCCATTCCCTTGCCCATGGCGTCGGCGAAGGTCAGGTGCATGCCGTCGCGGGTTTGGTACCAGTCGTAGAAGTCCCCGCCAACGCTGCGCGTCGGACGGAAGGCGCCAGCGACGTCGTATCCCTCCAGGCGGACTGTTTCACGCGGGAGGAGGCTATGCTGCACAACTGCCGCCCGCTCAAGTTCGTCGGCCTGGCGCGGGTCCTCGGCAGGCACTGCGGGCGTGCGGGCCCGGCGGAACAGTGCGCGGATGCGGGCCTGGAGTTCCCGCGGGCTGAAGGGCTTGTTGATGTAGTCGTCCGCACCGGTATCCAGGCCGTTGAGGCGGTCAATTTCGTCGGCGCGGGCCGTGAGCATCAAGACGTAAGCGTCCGAGAATTCCCGGAGGCGGCGGCAGACTTCCATGCCGTCGATGTCCGGGAGGTTGATGTCCAGGGTCACCAGTTCGGCGTTGGTCCTGCGGACGGCCTCGACGCCGGAAAGACCGTCGGGCGCTTCTGTCACCACGAAATCGAGCTGCTCAAGGACCAGTACGAGGAGGCCGCGAATGTCGGCGTCGTCTTCGACAACGACGGCATGGCGCGGGGGCGAGGTTGAGACCATGGCTCCATTAACTAATGCTGCTGCCTATTTGTCACGTTTAGTAAAGACACACGTAACGCCCGCTCACTTTTGGTGAGCGGGCGTTACAAGATTTGTGCAGTTATGTGAGCGAGCGTCCGGCTTAAGCACGGGGGACGTGCACGAGGGTCCGGCTCAAGCGCGCGGGAGGTGCAGGAGCGTCCGGCTCAAGCACGGGGGATGTGAGCGAGGGTTAGACGCCCAGCAGCTCTTCCTTCAGCGCCTGAACGTGGCCCTGGGCGGCGACCTGGTACTGGGTGAGCCGCACGGTGCCTTCGCCGTCCACTACGACAGTGGAGCGCACCAGGCCTTCGACGATCTCGCCGTCGACCAGCTTTTCGCCCCATGCACCGTAAGCGAGGGCCACGGCGTGGTCTTCGTCGGAGAGCAGCGGGAAGGTCAGGGCGAAGTCGCCGGTGAACTTGGCCAGTGCCTCGGGGCCGTCGGGGGAGATCCCAAGGACCTCGTAGCCGGAGCCCTGCAGGCTGGCGAGGTTGTCGCGGAAGTCGCAAGCCTCGGTGGTGCAGCCGGGGGTGGCTGCCTTCGGGTAGAAGTACACAATGACGTTGCGTCCGCGGTAATCGGACAGCGAGACCTTGTTGCCGTCGGCGTCGAGCAGCGTGAAGTCAGGTGCTTGCGTTCCGACGATGAGTTTCTGGGTCATGGCGATCCTTTACATTCAACCGGTGTGCACCGGCGTTTGGTCATTCAAAATAAAGCGGATTCGAGATGTAGAACAGCGAACCTAGATGCTGTATTCCGCAGGTCCGCGCACTGTGGCATAGGGGCCTGGCACGAACTGGTAGCCACCACCACGGACGGTGGCGACGGTGTGGCGCGCGGAGCCGAGCTTCCGCCGCACCCTTCCAACATAAACGTCGATCGAGCGAAAAGCCGCGCCGGGAAGGTCAAATGACTCCAGGAAACGTTGCAATTCTTCACGACTGATGGCCCGGGAGCAGTTCACCACCAGGTAGCGCAGCAGCTTGTATTCCATGCCAGTAAAGGAAACCGGCTCGCCATCAAGGAGGACTACTTCAGCGGCAAGGTCCACCGCAAGTTGGCTGCGACGGCTCGCCAACGTTACGGGCTCGACGGCGGTGCTGCCGCCCGCTTCGGTGCGGTCGCCGAAGTCGGACGCGGCTTTTGAACGGGCCTCGGCCAGGGCATCGGCGAGGGTGAGTGTGCCGTTGGTACCGGCGTCGGCGGCTTCCTGCGGAGTGCCGCCCCAGGAAGTGTCGCCGACGCCGGAGTGCTGTGCCCCGATGGCGGGCCAGATGCGGACTTCCGCCTCCGGGGCAAGTTTCATGGCTCGGGCCAGCACAAGGCGTGCTGCCCGCTCCCAAATCTCAGGATCCACAGGGTCGCCCTCGGCCGGGTTGACCCAGAGCGCGAGACCGTGTGCTGTGAGGCCGTGCTGCCGCGCGGCCCCCGGCGCTCCGTTGCTGGAGCGCCGGGGGAACCGTGCAGGCGGCGGCCCATAGGCATTGACTGCCATGGTGGTGGGCCTAAACGTTGCCGCGGCGGAGCAGCTTGCCGCCGGGGTTTTGGCCGTCGATCGGGGTGCCGCGCAGGTAGGTCTTGCGGACGACGCCGGCCAGCGGACGGCCGTCGTACGGCGTGATCGGGTTCTTGTGCTTGAGCTTGGTGACGTCCACAACGAAGGCTTCGTCCGGGGCGAAGATGGAGAAGTCGGCGTCGTAGCCCAGGGCGAGCTGGCCCTTGTTGTGCAGGCGTGCCAGGGCGGCGGGCTTCTCGGCCATCCAGGACACAACCTGCTCCAGCGGGATGCCGCGGTGGCGGGCTTCGGTCCAGATCAGGGACAGGCCCAGCTGGAGGGAGGACACGCCGCCCCAGGCCACAGCGAAGTCGCCGTTCTCGAGGTCCTTGAGGTCGAGTGTGGAGGGGGAGTGGTCCGAGACGATGCAGTCGATGGTGCCATCCTGCAGGCCCTTCCAGAGGAGCTCGCGGTTGGAAGCCTCGCGGATGGGCGGGCAGCACTTGTAGGCGGTGGCGCCGTCGGGGATTTCCTCGGCCATGAGCGTCAGGTAGTGCGGGCACGTCTCAACGGTGAGGTTGACGCCGTCGCGCTTTGCCGAAGCGATCATGGGGAGCGCGTCGGAGGAGGAGAGGTGCAGGATGTGGGCGCGCGCGCCGGTCCAGCGGGCTCGTTCGATGACCTCGGCGATGGCCTTGTTCTCAGCGCCGCGGGGGCGGGATGCGAGGAAGGTTTCGTAGTGGTCGCCGCCGGGGTGCGGGGCTCGGTCGATCGCGTGGGAGTCCTCGGCGTGGACGATCATGAGGGAGTCGAAGGACTTCAGTTCCTTCATGTCCTCTTCCATCTCATCCGCGTCCAGGTGCGGGAACTCGTCCACGCCGGAGTGCAGGAGGAAGCACTTGAAGCCGAACACGCCTTCGTCGTGGAGCGGGCGGAGGTCGGACTGGTTGCCGGGGATGGCACCGCCCCAGAATCCGACGTCGACGAAGGCCTGGTCCTTGGCGACCACGCGCTTCTGCTCCAGGCCGTCCACGGTGGTGGTGGGCGGGATGCTGTTCAGCGGCATGTCGATGATGGTGGTCACGCCACCGGCAGCAGCGGCACGGGTGGCGGAGGCGAAGCCCTCCCACTCGGTTCGGCCGGGCTCGTTGACGTGGACGTGGGTGTCCACCAGGCCGGGGATGAGGGTTTCGTCGTCCGCGAGTTCGATGACCTCATTGCCCGTCAGGCCGTTGCCCAGGGGTTCGATGGCGACGATGACGCCGTCGCGGATGCCAACTTCGCGTGCTGCGAGGCCGGCGGTGGTCAGGATGCGCTGTCCCCGGATGACGAGGTCATAGGCGCCGATTGCTTCAGACATTGAGGTACTCCTTGTTTTCGGTCCGTTCCGCCAGGTACACGCCTATGTGCTTACCTAATTGTTCAAGCAACGGACCTGCTTCAGCGATACATTTTTGGACGTCTTTTTCCAAGTCGGTCAGGGCGTGGACCGTGTGGAAGCCGGCGTCGTTCAGTTGTTCCCTGCTCAGCGTACTCCGGCCGCAGACTGCGATCACGGGAACGCCCTGCCGCGTTGCTGCCCTTGAGACGCCCATGGGGGTCTTGCCCAGGAGGCTTTGTTCGTCCAGGCTGCCTTCACCGGTGATCACCAGGTCGGCGCCCTTCAGTTTGTTTTCCAGCTCAGTGAATTCGAGTACGACGTCGATGCCCGGCCGCCGCTCCGCCTTCAGTGCCGCGATGGCAATGTAGCCAACGCCGCCCGCCGCGCCTGCGCCTTCAGCTTTGGCCGCGAACTTGGCGTGTTGCCCGGTCGCTGCGGCGAGGACCTCGACGAAGTGGCTTGCTGCCGCGTCCAGTTCGGCGACGTCGTCCGGCGTCGCGCCCTTCTGCGGACCGAAGATGGCTGGTGCTCCGCTGGCCCCCAAAAGGGGATTGTCGACGTCGGACGCCAACACGAACTCCGTGGCTTCGATCCGGACGTCGAAGTTGGCGAAGTCGATGCTGTCGAGCTGGGCAAGGGCGGCACCGCCGCCGGGGAGCTCGTTGCCGTTCTCGTCCAGGAACACGGCGCCGAGGCCCTGCAGGACTCCTGCGCCGGCGTCGGTGTTGGCGCTGCCGCCCACACCCAGGATGATCTTCCTGCAGCCGAGGTCCAGCGCGGCGCGGATCAGTTCGCCCGTGCCGATGCTGTTGGCGGTCTTGGCCGTTTGGCTGGACGGGCTCTCGGGGAGGAGGGCCAGGCCGGAAGCTGCCGCCATCTCGATGACAGCTTCCTCGCCGCGGATGGCGAAGTCGGCCTTGACCGGTTCGCCAAGTGGGCCGGTGACGGTGGTGGTCCGGCGGGTGAAGCCGGAGCCGATGGCGGCGTCGATGGTCCCTTCGCCGCCGTCGGCCACCGGAATGCGTGTTGCTTGTATGCCCTGGCCGAAGCCCGCCAGCAGACCCGTTGCCAGGTGCTCGGCGACCTCGGGCGCGGACAGCGAGCCCTTGAATTTGTCCGGGGCGATGACAACACGCATTCCGGTGCCTCCTTACTGTTTTTCTCTAGGCTTTGGTCAGGATCGCGGTGGGGGCGTCCGCCGCGGTCTCGGCCAGCTCTTCGAACTCGTTCACGCCGTTGATTTCAACGCCCATGGAGATGTTGGTGATCTTTTCCAGGATCACTTCAACTACCACGGGAACCTTGAATTCGCCGGCCAGTGCCTTGGCCTTGTCGAAGGCGGCGGGCAGGTCGTTCGGGTTCTCAACGCGGATGGCCTTGCAGCCCAAGCCCTCGGCAACCTTGATGTGGTCCACGCCGTAGCCGTTGGTCTCCGGGGAGTTGATGTTCTCGAAGGCCAGGGAAACGTTCTGCTCCATGTTGAAGCCGCGCTGGCTCTGACGGATCAGGCCCAGGTAGCTGTTGTTCACCACAACGTGGATGTACGGCAGGTTGAACTGTGCGCCTACGGCCAGTTCTTCGATCATGAACTGGAAGTCGTAGTCACCGGACAGGGCAACAACGGTGGCGTCCGGGGTGCCGCGTACAACACCCAGGGCTGCCGGTGCGGTCCAACCCAGCGGGCCGGCCTGGCCTGCGTTGATCCACTTGCGGGCACCGAACACGTGCAGCATCTGGGCACCGGCGATCTGGGACAGACCGATGGTGGACACGTAGGTGGTGTCCTTGCCGAAGGCCTTGTTCATCTCCTGGTACACGCGCTGCGGCTTGATCGGCACGTTGTCGAAGTTGGTCTTGCGGTGCAGGGAACCCTTGCGCTCCTGGCACTCGGCAACCCAGCCCGAGTAGTCCGGCAGGGTCTTTGCAGCCTGGCGCTCACGGGCCAGTTCCAACAGACCGTCCAGCGCCGCACCGGCGTCGGACGCAATGCCCAAGTCCGGCGAGAAAACGCGACCGATCTGGGTGGGCTCGATGTCGATGTGAACGAACTTGCGGCCAGCCGTGTAGGTGTCCAGGCCGCCGGTGTGGCGGTTGGCCCAACGGTTGCCGATGCCGATCACGAAGTCGCTCTGCAGGAAGGTCTCGTTGCCGTAGCGGTGCGAGGTCTGCAGGCCAACCATGCCAGCCATCAGCTGGTGGTCATCCGGGATGGCGCCCCAGCCCATCAGGGTGGGGATGACCGGAACGTTGAGGATCTCGGCCAGTTCAACCAGCTGGGCCGAAGCGCCGGCGTTGATGATGCCGCCACCGGCAACGATCAGCGGGTGCTTGGCTGCGGTCAGCAGGTCCAGTGCCTTTTCCAGCTGCTTGCGGGAAGCCTTGGGCTTCTCCACGGGCAGGGGCTCGTAGGCGTCGATGTCGAACTCGATCTCGGCCATCTGAACGTCGATGGGCAGGTCCAGCAGAACCGGGCCCGGACGACCCGAACGCATTACCTGGAAGGCCTTCTGGAAAGCACCGGGAACCTGGCCCGGCTCCAGGATGGTCATGGCGAACTTGGTGACCGGCTTGGCGATGGACTCGATGTCCACGGCCTGGAAGTCTTCCTTGTGCAGCTTGGCTACGGGTGCCTGGCCGGTGATGCAGAGCATCGGGATCGAGTCGGCCTGGGCTGCGTAGAGGCCCGTGATCATGTCGGTGCCAGCAGGGCCGGACGTGCCGATGCAGATGCCGATGTTGCCATCAGCTGCACGGGAGTAGCCGTCGGCCATGTGGCTGGCGCCTTCAACGTGGCGGGCCAGCGTGTGGCGGATGCCGCCGTGGGCACGCATCGCCGAGTAGAAGGGGTTGATTGCTGCGCCTGGCAGGCCGAACGCCTCGGTGGCGCCTTCCTTTTCCAGGATGGCGACTGCCGCGTCAACGGTGCGCATCTTAGCCATGGTGTGCTCCTTGTTTTTGCCCTCTGGGGGCGAAGTCTGGGGTGTTTTTGGGTGTGCTGAAGCGAGTTTTCGTACACCTAACGCCCTTAAGAAGGGGTTTTCCGGGCGTTAGGTGTACAAAAACTCTTTGGTGCTGAGTGGCTTACTTCCGGCCGCTGAGCTGGAGGACCTGCTTGAAGAGGCCCGAGTGGTCGAGTCCGCCGTCGCCCTGGTTGACGGTTGCGGCGACGAGCTGTGCAACGACGGCGCCGAGCGGGACGGCGACGTTGGCTTCGCGGGCTGCGGAGGTGACGATGCCCAGGTCCTTGTGGTGGAGGGCGAGGCGGAAGCCGGGGTCGAAGTTGCGGTCGAGCATCTTCTGGCCCTTCTGGTCCAGGACCTTGGAGCCGGCCAGGCCGCCGCCGAGGACCTTCAGTGCTGCGTCGGTGTCTACGCCGTAGGCCTCAAGGAAGGCGATGGCCTCGCCGAGGACCTGGATGTTGACGGCGACGATGAGCTGGTTGGCTGCCTTGACGGTCTGGCCGGAGCCGGACGGGCCGACGTGGACGATGGTCTTGCCCACTGCGTTGAGGACATCCTGTGCTGCCTCGAAGTCTGCTTCGTCGCCGCCGACCATGATGGACAGGACGGCGTCGATGGCGCCCTGTTCGCCGCCGCTCACGGGGGCATCGAGCGGGCGGATGCCAGCTTCTACTGCTTCTTCCGAGAGGCGCTTGGCGACGTCGGGGCGGATGCTGGATGCGTCGATCCAAAGGGTGCCCTTCTTCGCGTTGGCGAAGACGCCGTCCTTGCCGCTGACTACACCCTCAACATCGGGGGAGTCCGGGACCATGGTGATGACGACGTCGGCGTCCTTGACTGCGTCGGCGATGGAGCTGGCGCCCTGGCCGCCCTCGGAGACGAGCTTGTCGATCTTGTCCTGGCTGCGGTTGAAACCGGTGACCGTGTGGCCGGCCTTGACGAGGTTGATGGCCATGGGGAGGCCCATGATTCCTAGGCCGATGACTGCAACGTTGCTCATTGTGGTTCTCTTTCTTAAGTCTTTTTAGCTCAGGTGTGCTTGTTGAGCCGGGTGCTTAGTTGGCGTTGGCGCGCTGGCGGATGGCCCAGCTGAATGCCGTCTCCTGCGGTTCCTTGTATTCCAAACCGATGTAGCCCTCGTAGCCGAGTTCGCGGCTGCGGGCGATCCACTCGCCGAGGGGGAGGTTGCCGGTGCCGGGAGCGCCGCGGCCGGGGTTGTCGGCGATCTGGATGTGGCCGAAGTCCTTGGCGTGGTTCTCGATGACGGATTCGACGTCGTCGCCGTTGACTGCCAGGTGGTAGAAGTCGGCGAGGAGCTTGATGTTCTGTGCACCGGATTCCGCCTTGACGCGGGCGATGACCTTCAGCGCGTCTTCGGCGGTGAGGAGCGGGTACTTGGGTGCGCCGCTCACCGGCTCGAGGAGGACAGTTCCGCCAATACGTGCGACGCCGGCAGCTGCCGCGGCGAGGTTCTTGGCGGCGAGTTCGTCCTGCTCTTCAGGGGTGAACTCGTCCTGGCGGTTGCCGTAGAGGGCGTTGAAGGCCTTGCAGCCGAGGCGCTCACCGATGCCGGCGACGACGTCGATGTTGTCCTTGAACTCAGAGCAACGTCCCTTCCAGGAAACCAGGCCGCGGTCGCCGCCGGGCATGTTGCCGGCGTTGAAGTTCAGGCCCGTGAGCTGAACGCCGGCGTCCGTGATGGCTGTTTCAAACTCTGTGGTCTCTTTGTCGGTGGGGACCGAAGTGGCGAAGGGCCACCAGAACTCGACGGCGTCAAAACCGGCTGCCTTCGCGGCGGCGGGGCGCTCGAGCAAGGGCAGCTCCGTCAGGAGGATGGAGCAGTTCACTGTGTACGTCATCGTAGGTCCTTCCGAGGAGGGGCTTTGATCTATCTTCCCGTGTGCTTCGTCTTGGCCTTGGTGCTTGGCCTCAGTTTCCGCTTTGTGGAATTTAGATTCTGCTTTATGAAAAGTTTAGGGAAGGTGGGGGTGCGAGTCAAGGGGGTGGGTGGGGTGGTGGGGGTTTGGGATACCAAAAGGGTCCACGCTTCGTTCGATCGAACCAAAATGAAGGTGCGTGTTGTCCGGTCGCTAGTACTTGGCAATCAAAGTGGACCTGAGCCGGGTGTGTTCGATTAGAAGGAATCTGCTGCCCCGGCACTTCCTGCCTCAAGGTTACAAGTGGCGGAGTAGTGAGCGCTCGTTATTTTGGACCACGGCGGCAACTACATCAGGGGGCAGGTTCCATACATGCGAGATTGTGTCGATCGCCAGTGCGGCATCCCATGGCGCCAGTGGGCGTCCATTACGACCGGTGAAGGGTCCGTCGGACTCCAATAGCACTCGGTTTCGGGGCATGGCAGAGACAAGACCTCGGCCCTTTGACCCAGCAAGCATGGACGGTCCCACGCTGAACCAGCATTCCCGAGCAATGGCCCGGCGGAGCTCGGGTTGGGTGCCAGAGAACCAATGGAGAATCGGTGTTCCAGACCGGGGATGTTGCTCTAGCTGATCCATTACAGCGGAGGCCGCCCGCCGGCTATGAACGCTGACCACTTTGCCGCCTGCCCGCTCGCAAGCTCGTAGTATCTCCCGAAATACAAAACGTTGATCATTTCTGCTCTCGTGATGTTCGGGAGAGCCGTCAAGCCCCACCTCGCCTACGAAATCGGTCGAGGAAAGTAGATCCTGGAACAGTGGCAACTCGTGCCTTCGTTCAGAAGCAAGTTGGGGATGGAGTCCAAGGGCCGTACGTATCGCAGGATTGCCAACAGCCAAATTGGAGGTGCCACGCCAAGCTGAGGGGGTGGTTGTTACCGATAGGACCCCAATATTGCGCCTCTTAGCCTCGTCAGCGATGGCAACAGGATTGGGGTAGAGATCGAGATGACAATGAAAATCGATCACGGGATCCGGAGGCTGTCATGGAGCTCACCCAGTTCACGTAGCCCTCTTCCCAGCATCGCGCGGAGGGCCGAAACGTTGTCAATGTTAGGTGAGTTGAGTGCGTTTCCGATCCAGCGGTCCAGGCCGTCTGTTCTGGCTGCTTCTATTGCTATTTTCACGGCTTGAACGTCGTCGAACATCGCGTAGTCGCTGTCTGCAATGCTGAGGTCTTCAAAGTGGTACGTGGTCTTGTCAAGCCTACCCCAGGCAAGGAATGACGCACGTCTGATCTGGCACGGAACGCATCTGCCGCAATGGGTGTAGTTGAATCGTTGGAATCGACCGCAACTGGTCGATATAGAGGCAAACTCCTCTAGAATTTGTTGATCGCTGCATTGAAGCATCATTTCCCCTTTTGTTTTTTCTATATAGGGGTTTGTAATCTTTACTCGTAGCCCGACTCTATCCAAAACCTGTTGTATCTGATAGAGAAAATTCGGGTGGGCCGTTCTGGTGCTCAAACTCCCAATTCTCGCCGGAGTTAGAGGTGGATTGACTGCAATAAAACCATTCTCGCAAATATAGATGGGAATGGTTTCTCCGGCCTTATATTTATCAAGGCTACTTGCGACCAGTACCGCAAATGCTAGGAAGACTATGGAGCGCGACCGTTGCGATGTTTCCTTTTGTCGGCGGCGAGTGCTGGCATTGTGATTCAATTGAATGAGTTGGAGGCCCTGACCTATTCGCTTTGCGAATAGTCTTTGCCGACTATTATCGCCACGTACAGTTTGGCTGACTCCGAATATGGTTGAACCACTCGCGGCCAGATCGATTGCTCCAATCAAGCTGTCGAGCCCACCCGAAAGCAGAGCGACCGTGTCGGCTTCCACAGAAGCATGCTTGCGTGGACGGGGAGGCAGGCACCCCCCAGGCATAAAGGAAACTGACCACATGTCTGTCGTGAGGAAGGATAGGGCGCGATCTATCTCTGGTCCGACACCGCTCCAGCGGTCAGGATCAGTTGCTGCAACTGAGAGGTGTAGCTGACGTGTCCATCCGTCAGCGCTTAAATTCCTCCGATCAATCCCATCAACGGTCACGGCGGCAAGCGCTAACGACAAAAAGTCCCACGCTTCGGCAGCAGGCTCAAGTCCACGACGGCGAATCCGTTCGACCACAGTGGCTCCAGCACTTGCATTTACCTTCCCCGACTCTTTCCCGTATAGAAGTACGCGCTGTGCCTGGGATGGCGCCGAAGTTAGCGCAGTTAATGGGCCACAAAAATATTTCAATCGAGATACTCCTCGAAGATGCTGAATGTTTGTGCAAGTGCGTGTTGAGTTAGCTCCGCGATATTGGCACTGGTTGCGGTGCCCTTCTCGCCTCGGATCCGTCGAAAACTTGCAGCCACTGACTGAGCAATGAACTCCCGTATCTCCCTTAGCCGTCCTAAGCCCGACGGCGTGTTACCCGCCGCCGCAATGACAACCTTGCCCATGTCAAGGAAAAACCGTTGATACACATCTAGGGCCGCGTAGCGTTCGATGACGAAGGAGCGTTGGACATCATCCAGCTTGAAGAGGTCTGCATCGGGGAAACGGTCGAGTAGGTCTGAGAGTGCTTCTCGAACTGACCGTCGCGAGGCTTCCCCGTCTTGTGTTCCGTCTTCAGGGCGAACAGCTGTGACGATGGCATCCATTACGGCGTTTGCGTCGGAGCCCCGGGCCAACGTCAGATCATGCAGAGTTGTCCCGTCCGCTGTCTGACCAGAGGCTAGCAGCGCCCCTAGGCGCCCGCCTGTGGCCGCGGTGCCTCCCATCCGCCGTGTAAAGGTCTTACTTCCGCCGTAGCCTGTAGAGACGTAGTAAGCTAGACCACGGCGTAAATCGGTCGAGTTCCCCAAACGGGCGAAGTTGCCGAAATTTCTCCGCGCAGGACCGAACCGTCTGGCTGGTGCGATCGGAGACGTCAACGTGCTGATGTCAGCGTCGAAAAGGGGCTGCTGTGAGGCTCCGTCCGGAGTACTCGATCCGACCTCGTCTGCCCACGGCGGCACCAATGGGACGTGCGCGCTGGGCCCGGTACTGCTCTTAGAGGTTCCCATTAGCCGCACTGTTCTTGTTGGCGGCTTTGATGGCGTTCTTGACGGGACTGCTTACAGCGGATGTAGCCCAGTGGTCGAAGATTTCTCTGGCCCAGGGATATCCGTCTATTCGGGGGATCAGCCCAGCGCGGATTTGTCCAGGCGGGCGTTCAACCAGGAAGCCTGCCAGTCGTCGTCCCTGACTGGGATCCACGTCAACGACTGCAATACAAGCTGAAAGCACCGGCGGAGTGCCCCATTCCTGCTCCTTCTGTGCGACCACAAGAAGCCTATCCAGAATTTCAGATAGGTCCGTCGGTGGTAGGGCCTTGAAATCCTCCTTAAGGGCCTCAGCCATGTCTGGGTTGGCAAGGACGGCCGTGAGAATACGACTTCCGTCGGCGGAGAGCCGCCCGCTTGAGATTTCTAGAGGCGCGTGCTCACGACTGACATACAGCGCGCCGCGCAGGTCGGTGTCCGCCAGAGGCGGGGATAGCTGAAGCCATTCCCGTATGAACGGAGCATCCCAAGGATCAGGCAAGGAGGGATCTTTGCCAGAGGCCAGCGCCTGCTCCCATTCCGCCAATATCGAGGGCTCGCCGTTAGGGCTAGAACTGACAGACGAAGTCAGTGCTGTGTAAGCACCTGTGGGCGCGAGGCGTTCAAAAAGCAACAATTTTACGAGGACCGCTTCGTCAACGCCGACGCCTTGGGCCTTTGATATGGTCATACGGATGGAAACAGCATTCAGGAATCGTTTAACTAACCTTGGATTACCAACGATTCCAGCCGATGTAGTCATTAAGGATGAGAGCCGCTCAGCAGAGTCTAGCCGGGCAATGAGGTCCGCCGGCAGCTGATCATCAATTGATTCAATAAACTTTCGGTCGACGCGACTGCCTTGCCATGATGCACGGAGTTGCTTTGCGACTCCGTCGCGGATAGCCTCTTTGCGAGGTTCAGAGAGTCCGCTATTTTCGACGTAGAGCATAGTCATATACGCTCGTACTTCGTGGGTTCCAAGAGTGGGAACTCGGACAGGTATCTGAATTAGCTTGTCAAAGTAGTTGATAACAAGGCTCTCATCCCCCAAGCCTCCAAAGTGTTTCCTTACTGCATACTTAATCATCTCATCATCGGCCGCGATCACAAAGGCCGTATTTTTTAGAAAAAGAAACAATCGAATAGCTTCAAGAGTCGAGATCGTTGTTTCCGGTAAACACCGATCAAGATCATCGATCAAAACGACCAACGTGACATTCAGTTCTTCTAGTGCCGCCTCAAATGAGTCCCGCAGGGCTTGAATTTCTTTAGGAGGGGAAGAGTCCTCTTTCGGGCGAATTAGCGCAGATGATTCGCGGCCGACATCCCTCATCATGCCATCTGCGGTCTCGAGCTGCTCCGACCCTATTGTCCCACTGGCGGCCCGACCGATAAGGTCGGTGGCTTGGCCCGCCAGGCCACTTGGCGGGATGCCGAGTGCTAATGCTGCGACTGGCAAAGCCACCAATTTCGCCAGACGCAACCACCGCACGCGCTTCAGAAAGTCGGTAACCTTGTCCATTCCCGACTCTTGATTTTTTGCCTCCTCCACAAGGGCAGAAGCGATCACGTCCAATAGAGCTGCACGAGCATCGTCGTAACCTTGATAGAGCCAAGCGTTGAAATCGACAAACACAAACTTCTTCCGGTCGCCCGTGTTCCCGGCGCGCGTCAAAGAGCATTTCGTTAGCTTGATCATCGAGGACTTACCGACACCCCAGGCGCCCGAAATCCCCACGGATATCGGTCGACCCTCGGCCTGAATGATCATTTGGGCAATGGTGTCGGCGAGTCCTTCGAAGTTGAGAAAGTCTCGATCGGTTTCGTTATCTGGCCACATGTGGTACCCCTCCCCCAAAGCGCAACTCTTCTATGAACACAAACTGTAAGGCATGTTTCCCGCATCTCACCGGACACGCGCTCTCTGCACCTGCACCAAGTTGTAAAGTGGTGACAACTCTGGCCAGGGTGCTCAGTCCAGCGTTGGCAAGAATACGCGGTCGAAGGCTTCTTCCATTAGGCGGTTTTTCGGAAAGCCCTCAATGCCTAGCACGCTCAAAACGGCGGCCGCTATATTCCAGCCCGGCTCTGTCGCATCATTGGCAATATTTGATAACGCGCGACCTAAATCGTCCGGATCGAGTGTAGAGATCAACTCAATATCACGAAGTGTAACTGTAAGAATGGGAATGTCTGTGTCCGGAAGAAGCTCACGAATGCTAGGGTCATTAGCGCTATATAATGGTTCTGCGGCCACTACAAGCCCTATCAGGGGTTTATCGCGGGGAATATGTGCGAAGCTCGGATTGCCATTTTTTATTTGCTTGGCATTCTCATCGAGTTGCTTATAAGCTTTTGTTATATGCTCCTCAAATACCGTTGGAAATGACTGCGATCCCGCTTTTGCAAGCAGGCTCATGCGTGCCGATTTGCATTCTATGATAAATGTAGCTGACGGAGTTATGAGAAACCAGTCGGAGGATCGTGCTTCACTGCCTGATTTTTGGTACTTAAACTCCCTCTCCACTGTAAATTTTCCTGAATGCATGAGCTGCATGCCCGTATAGGCCTCCACTCGGGCTCCGTAGGCTTTCCCAAACTGTCGATCTGCCCACTGGCGCATTCCACGATAGTAGAGATTCTCCGGACTCATGGTATGTAGTATGAACTCAGGCTGTGGCGCAATTCGTGTACCGGGTGTGAGTTCAATAATTGGTGTTCGAGACAGGGGGTTGTACGAGAATCTCTCTAGAGATGCAGGGACTTGGGATCTTGCGGCTGCTGCGGCAGCGTCCAACTTCACCTCTTCAATGGAGGCAGTCAATAACGTTAACGTCTTATACGCTGACTCTCGTGATACACCCTTTTCCAGCCGGGTGTAAGCCTGACTATCAATAAAGCTTCCGTCAATTACGCCATTGCCATTTATAGCCACTACGTAAAACATGAAAGCAGCGCTGAAGGCCTCGTTGATTGATGCGCCGAGGAGCTCTTTCCAGTCATCGGCATTGGGCATCGCCAGAGCCTCGTCAACACTAGTTTCACAGAGCATCAGATAGCTGCGGATAAGCTCGTCTCGCGATGTTCCCTGCAGAGTAAACTGCTCATACATAAAAGCAGAGACTAGTGCCCAGATGTCGATTTCCGGATCATGGGCAGCGTCCTCGGCTTCCCAGAAGTAGTTAACGAGTTTTATGATCACAGATTCGTCAACGCTGCTGTTGCGGAACTCATTGCCGTATAGCATGCTAATCCGTGCGATGGCCGCATAAGCCAGGATCCGCTGTTGTTCTTCGGTGGTTAGGCTATTCGTGTAGAGCCTTTTGCTGGCAATTTTTGAACTTCTTGCGGCCAACGCCGGCAGGAGTTCCGAGGGCGCATAGCGCCTAACTGCGTGTCTGAATTCTGAAAAGGTGACCATGCTGCGTCACTATAGTGCCAAGGCTGCTGCAATGCGGAAATCGAACTCCTGTTACGGACGTTGGGCCACCCGGAGTGGGACATGCCGATCAGCGGAAGACTTTGGGAGGATGTCGCTGTAATCCCGATGCATGATGTCCTCGAGTCAAGGGCGCTGTGTGGCACGTCTTATTCTGGGGCAACTGTGAAAAGATGAGTAGCGCCGGCTGGCCATCATGGTGTCTGGGAGGCCCAGTGCATAGTTCCACGCGAGGGCTAGGCTCAAAACCGTTGAACGGCGCGGGGAGATATGGCGGCAGGGTCATCGTCACTGCGCCCGGAAGGACAACGAATGGCACGAGCGACAGTTCAGGACGTCGCCAGGACTGCGGGTGTGTCCGTGGGGACGGTCTCGCGCGTCCTCAACGGGAGCTCATCTGTCAGCGCGTCGGCCAAGGAAAAAGTCAACGCCGCCATCAAGGAGCTCAGCTACAGGCCGCTGGCCTCAGCGCGGGACCTAAGAAGAGACCGCACCATGCGCGTCCTCGCCCTCGCCAAGAACCTGGACTCCCTCGTGATCAGCGAAGTTTTCCGTGGAGTAGGGGACGCAGCAGCAGACAACGGCTACGTCAGCCTCATCGCTGCCACCGACGGAGACCGGGACCGCGAACAGCAACTCGTGGACATGCTCCGCAACGGTTCAGTGGACGGGCTCGTGATTTTCTCCCCAACCATGCCGGACGAGGACGTCGACACTGTCGCCGAGCAACTCAGTGTCATCCAGGTCTGTGAAATCGTCGACGCCGAGGCAGCTTTCGGGGTGTCCATAGATGACCGCCAGGCAGGCTACGACATCACCAAACACCTGATCGACACAGGTGCAAAGAAGCTGGCAATGCTCGCCCACAGAGGTGCCCGTTCTGGCCGGCTCAGGGAAGAAGGCTTCCGCCAAGCGCTCAAAGAGGCGGGCCTACAGCCGGATCGGGTCCTCCTGGGTGAAGGCAACTTCGGCTTCCACGCCGGACGCCATCTCACCAAGAAACTCTTGGAAGCCAAAGACCTCCCCGACGCCGTCTTCTGCGGGACCGACGTCGTCGCCGCCGGGTGTGTCCGCGAGCTCACGGATGCTGGGCTAAGAGTCCCGCAGGACGTCGCGGTCGCCGGATTCGATGACTCTGCCCAAGCAGAAATGTGCGTCCCGGAGCTGACCACGGTCAGGCAGCCGGCGTACGAGATGGGCCAAGCGGCGTTCGCTGAACTCTTGGAACGGATGACCGTAGAGGGCGCGCACCGCAAGGGTCGGACCTTCTTCCCGCACCAACTCGTCATCAGGGACTCCACCAAATAAAAGGGTTGACAGCCACGAGCAACCACTGCCAAACTACTTTGGAATCGATTCCACGGGCCGCAAGGCCTTTTTTCAAAGCATCATTTGGAATCGATTCCACCACTCAGCACAACACCCGGCAATGAAGCCAGGCTCAGGGCACGCAAGAGCCAAAGCGAACCCCGAGCCACCCATCCCCACAGTCACCAAAGGAGCCACTCGTGGACTTGAACCGACCTGCTCTTCCGCTCCAGAACAAAGCCACAAACCGGAAAGCCCTCGCCGCCACCGCCCTAGCCACAGCCCTCCTCCTCAGCGCGTGCGGCGGGGGAGCAGCTCCCCAAGGTGCGGAACAAGCGGCAGCTGCCGATCCGTCGTCGGGCGCTAATGCCAGCGGTGCCGTGAACATCTGCGGCGTGAAGGACGCGAGCGGCATCTACAAGGGCACGGCGGAAGCGTTCACAAAGGCCAACGGCAAGGTCACGGCAAAGTACACCGAGATCGGCGCCACCACGGACGAGGCCCGCACGCAGATTGTGCAGCGCCTCGAGGGCAAGTCCACCGAGTGCGACATCTTCCTCTCGGACGTCATCTGGACCTCCGAGTTCGCATCCCAGGGCTGGCTGCTGGACCAGACCAAGCTGGTGGAGGCCAACAAGGACCGGCTCATTCCCTCCACTGTGGAAACCACCAAGTACCAGGACAAGTACTGGGCCTCGCCGTTCTTCACCAACGCCGGCCTGATCTACTACCAGAAGGACAAGGTAGCCAAGCCGGAGACCTGGCAGCAGCTCTACACCGAGGCCGCCAAGGCTCCGGGCAACGGGTTCGTCTACCAGGGCAAGCAGTACGAGGGCCTCACGGTGAACTTCCTCGAAATGCTCTACAGCGCGGGCGGCGAAGTCCTGGATGACCAGGGCAACGTCAAGATCGACTCCCAGGAGACCCGCGACGTCCTCAACTTCATGACCGAAGGCCTCAAGAAGGGTTCAGCCGACCGCGCCGTCCTCACCTACAACGAGGACCCGGCCCGCCTCGCCTACGAGTCCGGCAACTTCGGATACCAGCGCAACTGGCCGCATGTTTACCGCCTGCTGAACGCGACTCCGCTGGCGTCCACCTTCGGCGTCGCGCCGCTCCCGGCATGGGAAGGCGGCAAGGCTTCGGGTGTGCTCGGCGGCTGGAACCTCGCGATCTCGGCCCACTCCACCAATCAGGCCGGAGCGGTTGCCTTCATCGATTTCGCCACGACGCCGGATTGGCAGAAGCACGTGGCCATGGACTACTCGCAGGCCCCGGTGAATGAGGCTGCCTACTCGGACCCGGCCGTGCTCGCCAAGATGCCGTTCGCTACCGAACTCCTCGCCTCCGTGAAGGGTGCCAAGCCGCGCCCGATCTCCCCGGTCTACCCGCAGATCTCGCAGGCCATCTACAAGAACGTCTACGCCGTGCTCTCCGGCACCGCCTCCACCGAGGACGCTGTGAAGAAGATGGCCGACGAAATCACCACCGCCAAGGCGAGCTTCTAAGTATGGCTACCAAAACCCTCCAGCCGGAAAGCCCACCAAGGGCGCCTAAGACAAACGCCCGCGACCGCGCCGAACGCCGTCTCGCCCTCCGCATGACGGCACCTTCGCTGATCCTGATGGCACTGGTGGCGGCGGTCCCGATCGGCTACGCGCTCTGGCTCTCCCTGAACCAGTACAGCGTCCGCACCGCAGGGCTCTCCCGCTTTGTCGGCCTGGAAAACTACATCAACGCCCTCGCCAGCCAAGAGTGGTGGGCCGCGTTCGGCCAGACCTTCCTCTTCGCGGGCCTCTCGGTCACCCTGGAGTTGATCCTCGGCACGGCCATGGCGTTGCTGCTCAACCTCGCATTCAAGGGCCGCGCGGTCCTGCGCACCGTGGTCCTGCTGCCGTACGCGATCATCACGGTGATCAGCGCCATCACCTGGCAAACGATGTTCCAACCCAACCTCGGCCTGGTCACCAACGTCCTCTCCGCGCTGGGACTGCCGGGCGGCGACGTCGTCTGGCTCGGCGAGCACGGCTACGCAATGGCCGTGATCGTTATGGCCGACGTCTGGAAAACCACACCGTTCGCGGCACTCATCATCCTGGCCGGCCTGCAGGTCATCTCCGCCGAAACATACGAGGCCGCCGAACTCGACGGCGCCAGCAAGTGGCAGACCTTCCTCCACATCACGCTGCCACTGTTGCGTCCGGCAATCGTCCTCGCCGCGATCTTCCGCACCATGGACGCCCTCCGCGTCTTCGACCTCCCGTTCGTCCTCACCCGCGGCGCCAACGGCACCGAATCGATGTCCATGCTGGCCTACGGCGAACTCCGCGAAAACCGGCTCGTTGGCGAAGGCTCGGCCCTCTCCATCCTGACCTTCCTCACCGTCATGGTGGTCTCGGTCATCTACATCCGCTTCGGCGGCGGCAACATCCGCGACGTCGCGAAGGAGGAGCAATGAGCACGCTGACTGCAGAACGCACGACGCCGGCACCCGGCACCGCGCGGAAGGCACCCAGGCGCCGGCTCAGGGGGGAGGCGAAACTCCATCCTTTGGTGTGGGTGTTCGTGGTGGCCGTCATGGGCTTCTCGCTCATCCCGTTCTACTGGCTGGTCAACACCTCCCTTAAGAAGGGCGCGAGCCTGTCCAAGGGCGAGCTTTTCCCGAGCCAACCGACCTTCGAGAACTACGCAGTCGTCTTCCAGAACCCCGAGTTCCTCCTGGCGCTGCGCAACTCGGTGATCATCGCCGTCGTGACTACAACGGTGGCGCTGGTGTTCGCGTCCTTCGCAGCGTATGCGCTGGCGCGGCTGAAGATGCGCCGCAAGGCGATGACCCTGACGCTGATCCTCTCGGTGACCACGTTCCCGGCCATCGCGATCGCGGCTCCGATGTTCTCCATCTCGCGCGAAATCGGGCTTTACGACACATTGCTGGGCCTCATCATCCCGAAGCTGACGTTCGCGTTGCCGCTGGCGATCTACACCCTGACGTCGTTCTTCAAGGAGATCCCGCGGGAACTCGAGGAGTCCGCGTACATGGACGGTGCCACACCGTTCACCGCGTTCCGCAAGGTGATCCTTCCCCTCGCGGTCCCGGGCCTGGCAACCACGGCAATCCTGGTGTTCATCTCGGTCTGGAACGAATTCCTCCTGGCCGTCACGCTGACCACCTCGCCGGAAGCCCGACCCGTCCCGGTGGCGATCGCGTTCTTCAGCGGAACCAGCGAGTTCGACCAACCCCTCGGCACCATCAGCGCGGCCTCGGTGATCATCACCGTGCCGCTGGTGATCCTGGTGCTGCTGTGCCAGAAGCGGATTGTCTCCGGTATGACTGCAGGCGCGGTCAAGGGCTAAGCACCTCCAAAACCATCAAGAAACCCAGAAAGAACAGGAACACAGTGAGCATTCAGCAGCAGGCCCCATCCGCAACCCTCAAGGTGGGAGTTGTTGGCATCGGTTGGGCCGGCCAGCAGCACCTCAAGGCGTACAGCAACATCGACGGCGTCGAAATTGTCGCCGTCGCGGGCATGGAGCCGGAACTCCTCGCCCAGCTGAAGGACGAGTACACCATTCCGCACGCGTTCCCCCGCTGGGAGGACATGATCGAGCTCGAAGACCTCGACGCCGTCAGCATCGCGGTGCCCACCTTCCTGCACGCGCCCATCGCCATTGCTTCGCTTGAGCGCGGACTGCATGTGCTGAGCGAGAAGCCGATCGCGCGCAACGCCGTCGAAGGCCAAGCGATGGTCGAAGCCGCCCGCAAGGCTGGACGCGTCCTGGACGTCGCGTTCAACCACCGCCGCCGCGGCGACATCCAGGCGCTCAAGAAAGTGATCGACGACGGCACTCTCGGCCGTCCGTACTACGCCAAGGCGTCGTGGCTTCGTCGCCAGGGCATTCCGATGCTCGGCAGCTGGTTCACGAACCCTGAGCTTGCCGGTGGTGGTCCGCTGGCTGACATCGGCGTGCACGTGCTGGACTACGCGCTGCACCTGCTTGGCGAGCCGAAGGTCCTGGCAGTTTCCGCCTCGACACACTCCGAACTTGGTCCGCGCGGCCTCGGCGGCAACGCACGGTATACGGCGTCGAACTCCAGCCATAAGTTTGAAGTGGAGGACTTCGCCTCCGCGTTCATCCGGCTGGAAGGTGGCGGCACTTTGATCCTCGAAGCGGGTTGGGCCGCGTACCGCGACGAGCGCGACCTGATGGACTTCACGGTTTACGGGACCGACGGCGGTGCGGACCTGCGCTCGGTGGGCGCCTCCGAGAACCCCGTCGCGGATGTGCACATCTTCACCGAGAAGGATGGCGAGAATGCCGACTTCGAGGTGGTGGCCGAACCCGGAAAGGCGCACCAGGCCGTCGTCGACGATTTTGTTGCTGCCGTGCGCGGCGGCGAGACCGTGTGGGGAAGCCACGACGGATCGCTCGCCCTCAGCCGTGCGCTGGTGCTCGATGCCTGCTACAAATCCGCCCTTGAACAACGAGAAGTGAGCCTCTGACATGACCGAGTCCAAGTTGAAAATTGTTGTCTGGAACGAAGGCGTCCACGAGGCACGCAACGAGCCCGCCACGATCGGCGACATGTACCCGGAAGGGATCCACGGCGCCATCGCAAGCGGGTTGCGCGGCTTCTACCCGGACTCCGAAATCGCCACGGCAACGTTGGCTGACCCGGAACACGGCTTGTCCGAGGAAGTCCTGGCGCAGACTGACGTGCTGCTCTGGTGGGGCCACATTGCCCATGAGGACGTTGCCGACGAAGTAGTGGAGCGCGTGCAGCGGCATGTGCTCGGCGGCATGGGCCTGGTGGTGCTCCACTCCGGGCACTTCGCCAAGATCTTCACCCGCTTGCTGGGGACCACGTGCTCGCTGAAGTGGCGTAACGAAGGCGAACGCGAGCTGGTGTGGACGGTCAAGCCGTCGCACCCGATCGCGGCCGGGATTGAGAGCCCCATCGTGATTCCGCAGCAGGAAATGTACGGGGAACTGTTCGACATCCCTGAGCCCGACGACCTGATCTTCATCAGCTCGTTCACCGGGGGAGAGGTGTTCCGCTCCGGCGTGACGTTCTCGCGCGGCAAGGGCAGGATCTTCTACTTCAGCCCCGGCGACCAGGAATACCCCGTGTACCACCAGCCGCAGATCCAGAAGGTCATCGCCAACGGTGTTGGCTGGGTGGCGCAGCCGGGTATCTTCCGCGAGGCGCCCGAGGTCTCCAACCCTGCCCGGGACTGGTTCGCCTAGGCCATGACCACTTCTCCTACCAGCCGTCCGTTGTCCACTGGCCGTCCTGTGTCTACCGGCCGTCCCCTGGGCACTGACCGTCCCTTGGGCGTGGCCGCTATTGGCTATGCGTTCATGGGGAAGGCCCACTCGAATGCGTGGCGGAATGTGGCCAGCTTCTTCGACGTCCCGGCCTTCGAGCAGCGCGTCCTGGTCGGCCGGGACGCCTCGGCGGTGGCCGAGGCCGCCGCCAAGTACGGCTGGGCCGAATCGGCGACCGACTGGCGTTCCGTAATCGCGCGGGACGACATCGACATCGTGGACATCTGCGCTCCGGGTTGGATGCACGCGGAGATCGCTATCGCCGCGCTGGAAGCCGGGAAGCACGTGCTCGTGGAGAAGCCGCTGGCCAACACGCTGGAAGAGGCTGAGCTGATGGTTACTGCCGCAGCGTCTGCTCGTGAGCAGGGCGTGCAGTCGATGGTCGGGTTCAACTACCGGCGGGTCCCGGCGCTCGCCTTGGCCCGCGAACTGATCGCCGAAGGCCGTCTCGGAACCGTGCGGCACGTGCGTGCCGCCTACCTGCAGGACTGGCTGTCTGACGTCGAAACCCCCATGAGCTGGCGGCTCCGGAAGGAGACCGCCGGCTCCGGGGCCCTTGGCGACATCGCTTCGCACGCCATTGACCAGGTTCAGTACCTCACCGGGCAGACGGTCACCGAGGTGACCGGGACGCTGCGGACTTTTGTGGCCGAACGGCCAGGTCCGTCGGGCCTTGAGAAGGTGACAGTGGACGACGCCGCGTGGGCCACTTTGGGGCTGACCGGCGGCCTCAGTGCGTCGGTGGAAGCGTCACGGGTGGCTACGGGCCAGAAGAATTCTTTGAAAATTGAGATCTATGGGTCTTTGGGTTCGCTGACGTTTGATCTGGAAAACCTGAACGAGCTCGGCTTCCTGGACGCTACGCTGCCCGTGCGGGAGCAGGGTTTTCGGCGGATCCTGGTCAACGAGCCTGAACACCCGTACCTCGAGGCATGGTGGCCGCAGGGGCACATCATCGGCTGGGAGCACACGTTCACGCACCAGATCCGGGACTTCCTGTGCGCCATCCGCGATGGTGAGTCGCCGTCGCCGTCGTTCGATGACGGGCTGCAGGTCCAGCGGGTGCTGGCCGCCGTCGAAGAGTCGGCGCGGAACCGGAGTGTGGTGACGGGGGTGGCTGCCTTCGCTGAACCCGGCAAGTATCAGTACGCTTTCACAACTGCAACCAAGTAGAGTCCATCACGATCAGTTGCCCCTTTCGTCAGCCGGCTCCTCGGACACAAAGCCTTGTGCTAGGGCAGTATCGATAGCCTCGGGCGATGGTAGCGATGCCTGTTCCTGGGCCGGCAACGCGTCATAAGTATAGGAGCTGACCGCTATGGGCTGAGACGACCCGTCAAGGGCGTAGCGGACCGTCCGTTCGTGCTTTGAGCCGCAAACGAGGATCCCCACAGTCGGCGCCATACCGGGGAACCGCACCACGTCATTTATGGCCGCTACATAGAAATTCAGTTGGCCTAGGTGTTCCGGCCGGAACTTACCTGATTTCAGTTCAACAACGACGAAGCGGTTTGTCGGTACGTGAACCAACAGAAGGTCAATGTAGAAATCTTCTCCGTCAAGGTCTAGATGGAACTGGCGTCCGTAGAATGCAAAGCCACGTCCGAACTCCGCCAGTGTCTGCGACATCCGCAATGTCATAGCCTCTTCGATCGCAAGCTCCTCAGCCTCCTTTGTCAGCCCAAGAAAATCCAGGACCAGCGGGTCCTTGGCTAGGTCTGCGGCAAGACCTATGCCGTCGCCAGGTAGGCGATCTTCGAGATTGTTCGGCGCATTCCCCATGCGTTTGTCTAGACGCGTTAGGACCTGGTGTTCCAGTACGGGGAGCGTCCAACCATGCAACGCAGCCTGTGTGGCATACCAGTCCCGCTGTGCGGGGTCTTTGAGCTTGAGTAATTCGATGATGTGGCCCCACGGCAATTGTGCAAAGCTGCTTTGCACTCCTGCATCTGGCCAATCCCAAGCTGCGGCGAAGGCCCTCATGTAGAAGAGATTGCGTCGGGAGAAGCCTCGCATGTGGGGGAATTCGCTCCGCAGGTCGCCGGCTAGACGATCTAGCACTTTGGTTCCCCACGGTTGCGTGGTTTGCCGATCCAGGATTGTGCGCCCGATGCCCCAATACAGCCTCAGCATCGCCACGTTAACAACACGTTGAGCGCGGCTTTGTGCGGTTCGTACTTGTTCCTTCAACGAAGTAAGGACTTCATCGTATGGACCTGGCAGCTCGGGCTCAATGGGCTTCATGGTGGAAACTTAGCCTCACCCACCGACAAAATGTCGCGCCCAGCGATGAGCCGGCCGGCTACCGCAACAATGTGACGAGCCTCGGACCGTAATTGTGCAAAGCAGCTCTGCACAATAACGGTTCAGCCGGTCAGTGCCCGTTGCTTGTGTTCATGAAACGGCTTGCGCGCGTCCGTCAGCCGCCGGCCGCAGCAAATGCCAGGTTCGCGACTGCCTCCTTGCCGTTCGCGAAGGAAGCGAGTCGTCGCCGTCGTTCGACGACGGGCTGCAGATCCAGCGGGTGCTGGCCGCCGTCGAAGAGCCGGAGCGGAACCGGTGTGGTGACGGAGGTTCGGGAAACGGGTTGCCGTCAGTTAACCAGCAAGGGCCGCGACCCCTAAAGGTCGCGGCCCTGAGCCTGCGGTACTGCTACTTAACCAGGGCTGCGGCCTGCTGCATGAGGTCGTTGGCCGTGGCAACGCCGTTGGCTTCAGCGCCCTTGCCGGACGCCGTTGCGGAAATCAGCACCCCATCCTTGATGGCGTAAGCCATGTAGGTGGTTTGTGCCGAACCGCTGGCCGTGGACATTTCCGTCTTGTAGGCCACGGTTCCGGGAACTGCATTGATGCCGTCGAACTTTTCAGTGGAGACGTTCATCGACTGACCGGACATGGAAAGTGTCATCTTCGAGCACTTCTCAACCTCGGCGCCGCTCTTGTCGATGCTGTCCTGGAGCTTCTGCTTCTCGAGTCCGGACGTCAGGGTCACCATTGTCATGACCCCTGATGCAGCGTCCAGATCTGCACCGGCGGCTGTTGTCGAACCGGCGAGGGTTTCAGTTCCGCCCAGCGTTGCAAGGTCCTTGCACTCCGCCGGTTCAATGGTGAACATGCTCATGAGCGCCTTGATGGGGTTCTCCTGGGCGAGTTCCTCGCTGGAAGCCACGGTCAATTCCTTGCCCGACTTCGGCTTGATCTGCTTGACGAGTTCAACGAGCTCGTCGTTGGTGTACTGCTTGGCGGCGGTGGGCGTGGGTGACGCCGTAGCCTCCGGCGAAGCGCTATTCGTGGAGCCCGTTGACCCACCACATCCGGTCAGTGCCATCACTACCAACGCCGATATTCCGACGCTCTGCAGCGCAAACTTCTTCACTCTATTTCCCCCATTGGGTCTGCATTTACTGCCGGGGATTCCCAGCTGAGATAAGACTATCGGTCGCTTTCGTACGGCAGCGCTCGCTGGGTTGCCGGAGACGTGCGCCCCCACAGTGTGTCCCGGCTCTTCCCTTGGCGGTTTTGCGCTTAACGTCAGGCCCGCTTGCGTCTCGCGATTTGCTCAGAGAGCTGCTGCACCTGCGTGGGGTCCGCGTCCAGTGCAAGGGCGACGTAGTGGTCCATGACGGCCGGCCGGTAACGCACCGGCAGCGTCTGCCCCGGGGAGAGCCGGGTGAGAGCCGTGATCGTTAAGCTTTCGTCTGCGATACCGCGGAACGAGATGCCGTCTGCGGTTTCCACATCGAGCATCAGGACAACGCGTGGGTTGCTGTTCACCTCACGCCAGTCGACGAGAACGCCGAGCGCCAGCGTCCCAGTGCGCAGTTCTGTGTTGCGCTTCCGTGCTTGGTTACTCAGGAGCGGATTGGGGGCGACGCCGGGAAAGTTGGGTCCGACGCCGAGCGACTCGCGACTCAGATCGGGCCTAAGCAGCTCCACCAGACTATTGAGCTTCTTCTTCGAACCGAACATCCTGACCTCTTCCCCCAATACCGGTGCCGGAATTTCGGCTTTTAGCTGCGCACTCACGGCGATCCTACGTCATAGCCATTCCCGAGCACGTTGCGAACATGGCACACCCTTTCGCATCCCAGGACGGCATCCCAACTAATGAAAAAGAATGTAGAAGACGATCACAAGCGCAGGGAACAGCGCTTGCCCAATGGCACTGATCAGGAGGCGTTTCTCTGTAACCCACAGCCAGAACCCCAGGAATACATGACAAGCGCAACAGAAGATGACTATTGCCGAGCCGCTGCTGGGATTGTCTGAGAAATTCACCATCAAGAGCCCGACGGCGATTCCCACGCCGAAGGTGACGTTGTAGGCGCCTACGTTCATGGCCCACATCCGTGCAGCTCGCACATCTTCAGGTCGAATCAGAAAGATCCTGTGGAAGCGTTGATCGCCATGGAAGAAGATCTCCAAGATGCCGACGCTTATGAGCGCCAGTCCGGTGGATCCCGCGAGTATTTGGCTCAGCAAGTTCATGCTGCGCTCCTAGGCTCATCCCCCAAACCGACGCTTCTGTGGGCAGAGTACGCTTCACGCACGAAGACGTTCAAGAGTCTGGCTGCTCGAAGAACCCGGTCAGGTGGGCTCGCGAGTTCTACCTGACGCGCTAGATCAACGGGAAGAGAGCCAAAACAAACTCCTCAACCTTCTCGAACATCTCGGATTGCGCTTTTTGGGAAGCGCGCCAATCGTTTCGAATCTGCAAGGAATGATCTGCTCCCGGCACTTCAAGGAAGGTACCAGCGGTCTCGGATACGCGGCCCCCGTCCCAAAGCTTGTCCAGTGAGCCGCCGATAAAGAGGTCGGTCTTCGACGTCGCCGCGATCGTGCTTCTCACCCGGGCGTCGGTGAGTAGAGGTGTCAACCAGATGCCCGGAGTCAGGTTTTCTTCAGCCCAAGGAATGCACAAAGTGCTGAACGACTTTGCCACTATCAGACGCTTACGCGCTTCAGGTGCTGCTGCGAAGGCTTGCTCAACGGCCATGGCCGCGAACTCGTGAGGATTGGCGCCAAGTGAGTCTTCGGGAGTCCACTGAACGGCCTGCACGTGCCATCCCAAGGAACCTAGCATTTCACCGATCCAGAATAGAACCGGCCCTTCCACCGGATAGCCGGAACCAGGCAGTAGGACAGCGACTTTGTTGGTTTCAGGGCCACCTTCTGTGGCGCTTGCCCACGTAAACGATTTCATAGTGCTTTCTGATCCGTAGAAGTTTTCTTTTCGGGCGCATGAAAGTAGCCATAACGTCGCAGGCAGAGATACATTCCGGCGAAGCTGGCCAGTCCCAGAAGGGGACCAGCCCAGCCAGCGACCGGCGAGTCGCGCAGCAGTATGGCAATCAATGAGAATGCAGCGGCCGGTAGGGTGATCGCGGGGCTGTCACGCATCACGTTCCCTCGGACGCCGATGCCAATCTGACCAAATAGGTAACCAACAACGAGCGGAAAGAAAATGAAAACGCCGCCCACGATCAACAGCCAAGGCATGGCTATGGTTGTGGCAACGCCGATTGTCAGCCCGTAACAAGCAGCCAAGGTTAACCAGTAGTTGTTTCTACGATTTCGCGTCTTGATCACCTCTTGTGCTTTCCGGCCTCTGCCACCTCAAGAAACTCCCTCTCTGCAGGATGCACCACCGAAACTGCACTCGTGAGCAAAAAATAGGAAATGAGTGCCGGTTAGGCCGCATCTAGGTGCTCCCGACGCCAAAACGCGCCAAAAATGAGTGGTGTTTGGAACTGACTAGGTGGTGAAACGGTATCAGGGCCGCCAAAAGAGGCGGCAGGCGATGCCGAGTTCACCCGCAACCCACCACCTAGACGAAGCCTCTTCACCACCTAGATGAGGCCAAACAACCCCTAGATTGGCCCGATTCACCACCTAGTTTTCCGAATCCGCACTGTGGTGACCAAAACCGCCCGTAGGGTCGTTCAAGGAACAAGTACCAGCGCAACACTTGGGGGAGTGCCATAGATGACAACCACACCAGAGCGAGCCACCGACGCCGTCCTGCAGACGTTGGAAGGGGCGGGCCTGCCCCAGGCTCACATGAAGAGCCATGGAATCCGGCTTTACGATCAGCTCATCGCAAACCACCCGATTGAGCTTCCCGGGATCCTGGCTGCCGTGCGGGAGACCTCCGGGCCAATCCTTGAGTTGGCGCCCGGCTTTGGCCTGCTCTCAGAGGGGCTAAGTCTCCTGGGGAGGGAAGCCTCCACTCAGGAGGTGAACCCGCCAGCGCCGCAACCGGACGGGGTCTTTGGGTGTGCAGTTCTCGGGGCCAGTTACATCACGCTTCTCGAGCCGGACAGCAGGAGAACGTTGTTCCGCACGGTGAACCGGTGCTTGTCGGTGGGCGGCCGTTTTCTGATGACCGTGGTTAATGCGGACCACCGCCACGGACCGGAAACAAGCGGCGCCACAATTTCACAGTTGGGTGAGGATTCCTTTGTCATAACCCTTGAAAGCCGGGATTCCATGAATGGTGCCCGGCACGTGAGCATGAGCCACATCAGCTTCAACGAGCACGGAACGTACAGGTCCTCGGCCTGCACCAGTGATATCGCATTCGTCAGCACCGAACTGATTGAAGAAGAGCTAACCGCCGAGGGCCTCCGGATCCTGGAGCGCCGGCCCGTCAAGGTGAGCGTCCAAAATACCGGAATCAAAGAACTTAACCTCTGGGTGTGCGCCCCGAGCCAAGAGACGGCACAAGCTGAGGACCGATCATGAGCAACACATCGCTGAGCTGGTTGTTACTGGCCATGGTTCTGAGCTTTTACGCCCTCTATGTCTTCATCTCAGGCGCCAGTGATTCCTTGTGGTCGCTCATCACGGGCGTCATCTGCGCCATCGCTGCCTGCACGGCCTACTGGCGCTCCAAGTTGGAACGCAGTGCGGACCGCGGCTGAGGTCGCCGCGGTCCGCTTTACGGTAACGAAGTGCGCTTTCCAGGCAAAACGCTATTTGGGCTTCGGACCTTTTCCGGGACCCCGTCCATCGTCTGAGACAACCATCGCCGAGCCCCCTCCCCGGCGGGTCGGCTCGGCAACCGCGGTGAGCTTCCCGCCGTCGCCAAATTCAATGGCGGTCGCCGCACCGATCTCAGCCGCCGAGGTGAAAGCATCACCCGCAGGCATCAGCTTGTGGCCCTTCACCTCCAGCGCCGGGCCATAGGCATCAATGAACGCCGGTTCCGAGCTAACTGTGGTGCCGTTCCTGGGTGCAGCACGCGGAGCCGCGAGGGCCTCGGAGACCGTCATGCCCAAGTCCACGCGGTTGATGATGGTCTGCAGGACAGTCGTGATGATGGTCGAACCACCAGGAGAGCCGAGCGCCAGGAAGGGCTTGCCCTTATCCAGGATGATGGTCGGCGACATGGAGGACCGCGGCCGTTTGCCGGGTTGGATTCGGTTGGGATCAGCGGCGTCGTAAACCGTGCTGAAGTCCGTCAGCTCGTTGTTCAGAAGGAACCCACGGCCGGGAACAACGATTCCGGACCCGCCCGTCTGCTCGATAGTCAACGTGTACTCCACCACGTTTCCCCACTTATCCGCAACGGTGAGGTTGGTCGTGGAGATGTTCTCGGTATCGGATTCCTTGGCGAGTGGCGCTGGCGAAGTCGGGCACGCGCCGTCGTAATCCGCGACGTCGCCGGGAAGGACAGGCTTGGCGGCCGCCGTAGTGGGATTAATCAAGCAGGAGCGTTCCTTGCCGAAGTCCGGGTCCAGGAGTGCGTTGGTGGGAACCTGCACAAAAGCGGGGTCGCCGACATATTTGCCGCGATCGGCGAAGGCCAACGAACTGGCTTCAAAGTAGTGGTGCAGCGCGTCAGTCGGCTTCATCTCGGAGAGATTGAACGGCTCCAGGATGTTCAAGGCTTCGCCAACTGTGGTTCCGCCGCTGCTGGATGGGGCCATGCCGTAGACGTCATAGCCGCGGTAATTCATGTGCGTGGGGTCTTGATCCACGACCTTGTAATCCGCCAGGTCCTGGGATGTCATGAATCCAACGGGAACGGGCAGGGCCGGTTTGGCAACTTTAGGCGGCGCCTGCACAGTTTTGGCGATCTCGCCCGCAAGGGGGCCGCCGTAGAAGGCGTCGGTGCCTTCCTTGGCAAGCAGCCGATAGGTCGCCGCGAGATCGTGGTTCTGGAAGACGCTTCCGACGGCGGGAGCGTCACCACCGGGAAGGAACAGATCCTTGGTGGAAGTGAAATTGCTGAACCGGGCTTGGTTGTCCTTGGTCTGGTTCCGGAAGGTTTCGTCCACCACGAAACCACGGGTTGCCACCTTGATGGCGGGCTTTAGCGCATCTCCCAGACTCAGCGTTCCCCAGCGTTCCAGGGCGCGTTCCCACGTAGCCGGGGTGCCGGGGACACCGACGGATACGCCGCTGGTCACAAGTTGGGGCGTGAAGGGGTACGGCTTGCCGGTGCTTGGGTCGATGAAGGCATCGTTCGGCATCCCGGCCGGAGCGGTTTCCCGGCCATCGATGGTTCCGACCTGGCCGGTCTTGGCGTCGTAGAAAACGAAGTAGCCGCCGCCGCCAATGCCCGCGCTGTATGGTTCGGTGACGCCAAGGGTTGCCGCGGCAGCAACGGCGGCATCGGCAGCGTTGCCGCCCTTCTTCAGAACCTCGACGGCGGCCGCGGACGCTTCGGGATCCACGGTGCTCACGGCGCCGCCATAGCCGGTGGCCGTGGCTGTTTTCTCCGTTTGACGGGGATCAGCGAAAGCCGGACCGGCAATGCCCAGGCTTGTTGCGCCCAGTGCGAAGGCTGCCGTGACAGCAGCCAGCTGACGTCTCACATGAGTCATGGTTTCTCCCAGAATTTTCCCAGACGATGATGTGGCGAACGGTTCGGCCACCCTACCCCGGGGGTTCTGCGAGGGACAAAGGTTGATTCTTGAAGCAGTGCGGGCACTTTAGGGCTGGCTGGAGATCTTCCGCGCTGCGATCGCTCTGATGCCTGCACCAGCCAGCCCAATGCCCACGGCGAGCAACAGCGTTTGCCAGGCACCGCCGTCGGGCCCCAATGCGGCGGTGAGAACCGAGCGACCCATGGACAGCATCTCGGGGATGTCCCCGGCGATCGCGCGGGTCGCCAACACCGACTGGACCGCAGTGAAGACGGCGGGGATCACCCAAAGGAACGCGAGGTTCAGGACCCAGACGATGATGCGGACGGCGGGTTTGAGGCCGCACCAAGCCAGCGCGCAACCCACCAGCACGGCGGGAACCCAGTGGGCTATGGTCGGCACCTCGAGGGGCATGTTGCTTCGCCCCGCAACGCCGATGACCCACTGCACCGCCCAGGATGTGACGGGGACGACCACTAGACCAACGCCCAGTGCAGCGGTGGCGCGAGACTTTGCTGCAACCAGGAGGAGCGCCACCATGCCGGCGATGATCGAGGAGATGGCTCCAGCAAGCAGGCCGAAGTAGTAGAAGTCGGTCAGCTTCCCACCCGCGAGACCATCCTTGAGCACTGAGAATGATTGGACCGTTGCCACCACCTGGACCATCAGGACACCGCCAATCGCGCACCACGTCGCAATGGTTCGGTGACCGGGGTTCCAAAGCCGCACCGCCAGGCCCGCAAGCGCGCCACCAGTGGTCAGGAGCGCGATCAGGGCGAGGATCTCGTATTGACTCAGGGGCAGTAGCGCCAGAGGCATCTGCTCCGGCATGACAGGGGAGGCCCAGAGGTTCTGCAGCGGCAGCTTAGCGCCGGTAATCCACCAGGGGAGCAGGCCGAGCGCGCCGGCAAGGGTACCGATCAACAACGCGACCGCGGCTTGGAAGCCCGCCCTGGCCGGGCGGTGTTTCGACGCCGGCACCTGCTCTGTTACGTGGTGGGCGTGGCTCACGGAAGCTCCTTGGTGGCTGCGTTAAATACCGCAGGTCCAGCTCGTCATACCATCCGGAAGACTGCCAGACCCGCTTCGCAGGGCTACTGCCCATTGCACTATTGATGCTACTTCATTTCTCGGATTGAGTGCGTTGCTCGCTGCCCACTTCATTTCAGGCCAGGGTGGTGAATCAAACCACCAACCGAAGCGCCCTCTGCCCCAACTGCACCGTGATCTCCTGCCCCCACGAAGCCGTCAGCCGGTCCTCCTCCATGCCATCGCCGAAGACCACCAGTTGGTCTGATGCGACGGTGATCCGCAGCGTTTCGCCTACTTCCAGCACACCCTCGGTCAACGAAGCTCCCGTAACCGGAGATGGCCATGCCTCGCGGACAAACCACGCGAGCCGGGGATCAGTGGGTGCGGGCAAGGCCCGTCCGCCGCGTTCAAGGGCAATGGAAGCGCACCATCCCGTAGCGCCCGTCCCGGTGGAAACAATCAGGCCCGACGACGACTGCCGCTCGGTCTGTCCGCCGGCTTGGGTGAAACTCGGCGCAGTCAGGGTGTACTTGGCCGACTGGTGCGAGGCGTGCCCGACGAAAACCTCGTTCAGGGCCGAAAGCTGCTGACCGTCGTCGAGCGTTGCCGTCACGGTGGTGAGGTCCTGGCAGCGCAGCCGTCCGACGTCGGCGGAAGCCAGAAGGGCTGCAGCCGCGGCAGGGGTGTGCCGCACCAGCACGCCGGGGTTCGCTCCGGGCTCCGGATCGATGCCGATCACAGGCTGGCCTTTCAGATACTTGGCTACGTTCGCCACCAGGCCGTCCTGCCCAACGACGGCGATGATGTCTTCATCCGTCAGCAGGAAGCGGCTGAGGTCCGCGCGTTCCACTTCGGCCTGGCGCCAATCCGACGGCACGGATGACCGCACTGCCGCGAGGGCTTCGGTGAGGCGGTCGTGTCGGTCCTGCACGTCCTGGATGCTGCGGCCGCGGGTGCGGAGGAAGAACTCCGCCTGACCCCGGGTGGCGTGCCGGTCCAGCAGTTCCTGGAGCTCGGTCCGCCGGTGGACGATGACGATGCGCGGGGTTGCCATGGTGTGACCTTACTTGCTGGTTTCGGCGGTGGCGGTGTCCTTGAACAGCCCGGCGAGTGCTCCGCTGAGCAGGTCCGGGGTGATCGTTAGGTTCCCGATGTTCGGCAGGCTTCCGGCTGCGTCCTTGAGGGCCAAGGCCAGCAGGGTGGTTTGGTCCATGCCGCGGTAGACCTCCATGGTGGCGGCTTCGCGGGCGGCTGCTGCTTCGCCCACCAGGCGGATCTGGTTGGCTTCCGCGGCGGCGCCGATTCCCTGCCGTTCAGCGGATCCTTGCGCTTCGATCAGCCCGGCAGCTGCCTTCTCCTCGGCGGCACGGCGGGCGTTTGCTCCTTCCTGCGCCACCAGGTTCTCGCGGCGGACGGCCAGTTCGATCTGGCTCGCCATTTCGTTCTCAGAGATGGTCCGTTCACGTTCGACGGCGACTGCCCGCCTTTCGTACACGGCCCGGTCCGCTTCGGCTTGGAGCTGTTCGCGGACGGGGGTCTGCAGGGCCCGTTCCACATCGGCTTCGGGTCGCACAGCGAGAACCTGAACGCCGAGGATCTCAATACCGGTTGACTGGAGCCTTGCGTCGGCGCGGAGTGCATCGGTCAGGACAGCTCGAAGTTGGCTGACTCCGCGTTCCAATGCCTCGGCCAGGGTGGTGGTGGCGATCTGGTCGATCGCGTGGCTCTGGCACAGCTGGCCGATGATGGTGGACACCTGTTCGCGTCCGGTCGCTGGGGCCCTTCCTGCGGTCTGAAGTCCGAAGTCGAGGCGGGTGGAGACCGCAACGGGGTCGATGAAGCGGTAGGTCACGTTGGCCTGGACGCTGACGTCCTGGTGATCCCGGGTGATGGCGTGGAAGAGGGTGGGCAGTTCCTGGTCGTCCACCGGGACTTCGCTGAGGACTGAGTTTGCGGGGCGGAAGAAGAATGCCTGGCCGACTCCTTGGTGCTTCACCGCGCCCTTTTGCAGGTGGACGACGTAGCCGGTGGGGCTGCCAAGGAAGTGGCTGATCCAGGGGTAGCGCTTGATGGTTGCCATGATTTTCTCCTCTTAGAGTTTGGTTATCGTCAACTTGACGATAACCAAACTCTAGGCAGCTCTGAGCCTTATTGTCAATATGACGATAATTCCCCTACGATTGCTTCATGCCAGAAACCCATCCGGCGCCCGAGCGCTTTCCGGTGACTGTCGACGTCGTCGCCCTTACCGTGCGCGACGGCGAGCTGAACGTCCTGCTCATCACGCGCCTCATCGAGCCGTTCCGCGGCAAACTCGCACTGCCCGGCGGCTTCGTCCTCGCGGGCGAGGACCTGCTGGAGGCGGCTGGCCGGGAACTTGCGGAGGAGACCGGCGTCGAGCGCTTGCCTGGGCACCTCGAGCAGTTGGGGAGCTACGGGCCCAAGGGGCGCGACCCCCGCGGGGATGTGCTCACTGTCGCGCACCTGCTGCTTGCGCCCGACTTTCCGGTGCTGGCCGCCGGCAGCGACGCCGAGCAGGCGGCCTGGTATCCGGTCCGCGAAGTTCTCAACGGGCAGGTGGAGTTGGCCTTCGACCACTTGCGAATCCTCGAAGACGCCCTGGAGCGGGCCAAGTCCAAGCTCGAATACTCACCTCTGGGGGCAGCCTTTTGCGGCGAGGAATTCACCATCGCCCAGCTCCGCGCCGTGTACGAAGCTGTCTGGGGCACCCGCCTGGACCCGCGCAACTTCCATCGAAAGGCGACCGGGACGCCCGGCTTCCTGGAGGACACCGGCCGGATGACAACGGGCGACGCCGGACGCCCGGCGGCGCTGTTCAGGCTCGCTCCCGAAGCTCGTCCGACGGCGGGCCACCCCATCCGAGCGGTGCTGAACCCCCCGCTGATGCGCCCCCGCCCCTAACCCATTGGAGTTTTTGTACAGATAACGCCCTTAAGAGCCGCTCTTAGGGGCGTTATCTGTACAAAAACTCCCCGGTGGGGGTGGGGTGCCGCTCGTTCGTGTCCTGCGCACCCTGTCCCGCGAGTCGGGCCGGAACACGCCGGGAAGCGGGTGCTGGACAGGCGCCGCGAAACGGTAGTAAGTTTCCTGACGAACTACTACGCCAAAGGAGGATGCGCGCTTATCATGATGCTATGAACGCACCGCCGAAGGGAAAGATTCGTTTGGATCCTTTTCCACGGGGTACGTAAAAAATAGGGAGATGAATTTCTCCAACCGGTGCCCGTTGGCATGGGTGGCGCTCCACATGGTGTGGGGTACCAGCGGACGCCTTCCTGAATAGACAAACAGTTATTGAAAGGGATGCGTAGCTCAATGAACACACTCCTCATAATCGCAGGTGTAATCGCGATCATCTTGCTTCTTGTAGGCGGTCTCAACCAGGCCCTTAGTTTCCTGCTCTGGGTAGGAATTATCCTGCTGGTGCTGGCACTTATTGGTTGGGTGGTCGGCAGGGGCCGGTCGCGCGTATGACAACTGATCCAAGCGAAGTTGCCGGTTTTTCCCAGGTTCGCGATGGAACCACCACCCCTGGCCATCCCATTCCCAGGGACCCGGGGGTGCCGGAGACCAGCGGTCCGGGGGATGCCGGTGACACATCGTCGGGTAGTCAGGATGACGCCGTCGATGCTGGTCCCAGCGAATCTGCCAATCCACCCGGACCGGCGGAAGAAAAGGATGAAAAGACCGCGGACGACCGTGGTCTGACAACCGAAACCAATCCCACGGATTGATCGGATCAGCGGGCGGCGGACGGGAAGTATCCGGTCCGCCGCCGCGCTACTTTAGGAAACGTTGTCACTAATTGCTGAACGTCGTTAGTTGGCGATTGGGGTAGAAATGAGAATCGGTTCTATTCTGGGTCTATTCGTCGTTGTTTGGCTCATTATTGGGGCAGTTGCCGCAGGCCAAAGGGGGTACTACAGTGCTCCGCCTGCCCAATGCTCGCAGGTGGCTACGATTGCCCTGAATATCGTCGCCGGCCCACTGAATTACACCGGTTTGAATCCACAGGGCGGGTGCGAGATTCCGAAGCCGTCATGAGTAACGCCCGGCAGTTCCACGGGGTGGTCCTGACCCTCCTGCTGGTCCTCGCCGCGCTGCTGGCCGGCTGCTCACAGCGTCCTTCCGCCGACGCCTTGGAAGGGCCAGCCAAAGAGGTCTCTTCCGCCGTGCGCGCGGCCAGCCTTGCGGTGGACCTCAGGATCGCAGACAGCACGACGGCGGCCGCCGCGTCCACCACTGCCGACGACATGCTGGGCGACGTCGAATCCGCCACGGATCACGTCCACCGGCTATCGGCGCAAACCCAGGAAGAGGGCATGCTCCGGAATGACGTCCTGGGCGCGTTTTCTTCTGTTTCCCGGGCCCTCCTGCATGCGCGGGATGCGCTCTCCCCGACTTCCGGCGTGTCCGATGATGCGCAGGGCCGCGCTGAGCTTTCCACGGTCCAAGCGGAACTCCGCGTTGCCACAGATCAACTCGACAACCTCATGACGAAGGCCGGCATCCAGTGAAACGGCTCCTCGGTGTTGCACTCGGCATCCTGACTGCGATCGGGGGCTTTGTCGACATCGGGGACCTGGTGACCAATGCCGTCGTGGGCTCGCGGTTCGGGATGTCGCTGGCATGGGTGGTGCTGGTGGGCGTAGTGGGAATCTGCCTCTTTGCCAATATGTCCGGCCGGGTGGCCGCGGTCTCCGGCAGGGCCACCTTCGAGGTCATCCGCGAACGCCTCGGAGCGCGGGCGGGATTGGCCAATCTGGCAGCGTCCTTCCTCATCAACGTCATGACCGTAACTGCAGAAATCGGCGGTATTGCCCTGGCGCTCCAATTGGCCAGTGGCGTGGCCTACCTGCTCTGGGTTCCTTTCGCCTTGCTGGCCGTGTGGCTTGTGATTTGGCGGGTCAAGTTCAAAATCATGGAAAACGTCACCGGGCTGGTTGGCTTGTCCTTGGTGGTGTTCGCCGTGGCGCTGTTCTTGCTGAAACCTGATTGGGGTTCGCTGCTCGGGCAGGCTTTTCCACCGGCCGTGCCGGCCCACGAGAGCGTGGGGACCTATTGGTACTACGCCATTGCCCTGTTCGGGGCTGCGATGACGCCGTACGAAGTGTTCTTCTTCTCCTCGGGCGCTGTGGAGGAGCGCTGGAAGGTCAAGGATCTGGCGCAATCGCGTATCAACGTCCTCCTGGGTTTCCCGCTGGGCGGGTTCCTGTCCATAGCGATCGCCGCGTGCGCCGCCGTCGTTCTTCTGCCTGCAGGCATCAGCGTGACTTCGTTGTCGCAGGTAGCGCTTCCGGTGGCGCAGGCCGGCGGCCAACTGGCTTTGGCGGTCCTGATTCTGGGGGTGGTGGCAGCGACGTTTGGCGCGGCGTTGGAGACGACCCTTTCCAGCGGCTATACCTTGGCGCAGTACTTTGGCTGGTCCTGGGGCAAGTTCCGCAGGCCGGCGCAGGCTGCCCGTTTCCACGTATCCATGATTGTGGTGCTGCTGGCCGGTGTCGCGGTGCTGGCCACGGGCATCGATCCCATCCTGGTGACTGAATACTCAGTGGTTTTCTCGGCGATAGCCCTGCCGCTGACTTACCTGCCAATACTCATCGTCGCCAACGATCCGCAATACATGGGCAAGCACGTCAACGGCCGGGCCGTGAATATCGCCGGGGTGATCTACCTCTTCATCATCCTGCTGGCTTCCCTGGCCGCCATTCCACTGATGATTGCCACAGGAGCGGGAGCATGAGCAAGAGCAAGCGCGTCCAGCCGCAGGAAATACACGCCGCGCCACAGCTGGCGGGGCTGGTGCTCGATGCCCAGCTGCACTTGCTGGACAGGCAGGTATTGGACGTCGACGGCGTACCCGTCACCACTGTTGACGACATCGAGTTGGGTGGTCCCGGACCCAACGAAGAGATCCCCAAGGGAACACCTGCGCCGCAGATCACGGCGCTGCTGACCGGACCGGTTCTTGGGACGCGCATCTTCGGCGGCAGGCCGCCGTCGAGCCGTTTGATCCGCATCCCCTGGAAAGTCGTGGCGGATGTGGACACTGTGCTGACGTTGGGTGTGCGCGCGGATTCACTGGATGCTTCGTGGGTGGAGCGCTGGCTGCGGACGCATGTGATCGCCCGGATCCCTGGAGGAAGCCATGAACCTTAACGATCTGCTGGCCAGCGATGTGGTGGACACGGCTGGGCAGCGACTGGGTGAGGTCTCGGACTTCCATTTCGTGTTGGATGCCGCGGGAGGCCAGCTCTTGAGTCCTGCCAGGCTCGTGGGCATTGTGGTGAGCCCACGGACGGCGGCGTCATTCCTTGGTTTTGAGCGGCAGGATCTCACTCAGCCTTGGCCGGTGGCGCAACTGCTCCGGTGGTGGCACAGGGGTTCATTCCTGGTGCTGTGGGAGGACATCGCCGTGATGGGGCCGCGGGAAGTGCGGCTGCGGCCTGGCTTCACTGCCTACGACGCGCGGCTGACACGATAAAGCATATGGCAGCTAAATGCTAAGTTTACTGATAATTTCATCAAAGGCATGGACATGCCACTAAGCATCCTTATAGGTTCGAAGTGTTCCATTAACACGTTCGCCGCATCGGAAAGGACACGTCACATGGACAAGCAGGACGCCACACCGGAAGAGGAAGTAGGAGGCTACGGCACTCCTACCGCAGAGCAGGAATCAGGCGGAGGCCAGGCACAGCCGCGCGTCGAGGAGGACATCGACGAAGCCGCGCTGGGAGAAGGAAGCGGCGCGCCGAACCTCAGCCACCTCGATCCCGAAGATTCGGACAGCTCTGGAGAGCCGGGCGCCGGCCGCTTTGGCGGGATCGACGAACAGTCCCACGCGGAGCAGTCATCGCAGCCGACGGATGCCGAGGAACTGCCGGATGGCAGTGGCAACGACCTCCCACAGGAAGAATCGCCCAACGACGATGACGAAGAGAATTTCGACGCCGGCTAAATAGCTTTGGCTGGCGCGCTTAGACTGGCGCGCCACTGGTTAAGCAGCCAGCCGGCTGGTGCGCCGCCGGGAATCCCGAATCTGGAAACAGAGACTAGATCGAAGGAGCAAAACCCATGGCAACGGTTAACAAGTCAATTGACGTAGATGTGCCCGTATCTGTGGCCTATAACCAATGGACGCAGTTCGAGTCCTTCCCGCAGTTCATGAATGGCGTGGAGGCTGTGGAGCAGATCGATGACACGGCACTGCACTTCTCCACCAACGTGGGAGGGGTCAAGCGGGAGTACAACGCCCAGATCATTGAGCAGGTCCCTGACGCTTTGGTGAGTTGGGCCAGCGTTGACGGCCCACGGAACTCGGGCACGGTCAGCTTTGTGCCACTGGAGGACGGCCGGACCCGCGTTAACGTGGCCATCGACTGGGAGCCGGAAGGCCTTGCCGAGAAGGCGGGCTCGGCTCTTGGCGTGGACGAGCTGCGGGTCGGTGCCGACCTGGACAAGTTCAAGAAATTCATTGAAGCCCAAGGACATGAAACCGGCGCGTGGCGCGGAACGGTGTCCGGTGGCGATGTGGATGACTCAGGCGGAGCTCGTTTGTAAGTTTCAGCCCCACGCGAGGGTCGGCCATTTCAACGGGCCGGCCCTCGCGGCATACTTGGAGCAAGCCGTAAAGAGGGAGCAATGAGGGCCATGGCAACGTCCACCAGCGTGGAAGCAGAGCAGAAATTCGACGCCGTGGAGTCCACTCCACTTCCGACGCTGGAGGCCATCGATGGCGTGGGAAAAGTCGGCGAACCGGTCAGCCATACGCTGGAAGCCACCTACTTCGACACGAGGCAGCTCGCCCTTGCCAAGCACGGGATCACCCTGCGGCGCCGTACTGGAGGGCACGATGCCGGCTGGCACCTCAAACTTCCGCTTGGCCCGGGCAAACGGACGGAAATCCATGCTCCTTTGGGCAGCGAGGATGTTGTGCCTGTGGAGCTCATGGACCGGGTGCTCGCATACACGCGGGCCCGCGCGGTCTCGGCCGTGGCTACCCTGCACACAGAGCGAACGAGCTACGCCTTGTACGGAGGCCACGGAGAACGTGTGGCCGACTTCGTGGATGACCACGTCCGGGCCAACGTCACCATGGGGGAGGCCCACGAGCTGCAATGGCGGGAGTGGGAGGTGGAACTGGCAGCCTCCGATGGCACAGGTGATGCCCTGCTGGCAAGTCTGACCCACCAGCTTTCCGCGGCGGGCGCCACTCCCAGCAAGCGGACGTCCAAGCTGGCCACGGCTTTGGGCGGGCAATGGCCGTCGGCTGGGAAATCGGAAGAGAAGAAGGACAAGAAAACTGCCAAGACCGCCGTATCCGTTCCAGTGCTCAGCTATCTGCGCACGCAGCTGGCTGGTCTGCTCCTCCAGGACGCCCACGTGAGATTGGGCCGCGACGATTCCGTTCACCAGATGCGGGCCTACACGCGCCGTATCCGCTCAGTGCTGCACAGCTACCGCGAGCTGTTTGAGCCCGAACCCGTTGCCGGACTCGAGCAGGGGTTGAAGTCGCTGGCGGAAACGCTGGGCCGGTACCGCGACGCGGAAGTCCTGCACGAACGACTCCGCACGTCCCTGGATGAGCTACCCGGGGAACTTGTCCTGGGTCCACTCCACGACGAGCTCGAACAGCGGATGGAAGTCAGGGCCGACACCGCGAAGGCAGCCATTCAAACGCGCTTGACCAGCCCGCACTACTTCCGGCTTCTTGATGAACTCGAGGCCTTCATTGACACCCCGCCCCTGACGGCAAAAGCGAAGGCGCCAGCCCGCAAAGCCACCGCGAAGCTCGTCAACAAGGCGGTCAAACGGCTCCGCAAACGCCATGACGCGGCGGTGGCGGCCGCCGTCGGACATCCACGCGACGAAGCCTTCCACGATGTGCGGAAGTCCGCCAAAAAGCTGCGTTTCGCGGCTGCTGCAGCCGAAAGCGTCCATGGCAAACGGGCTGCAAAGCTGGGCAAGGCCGCACACAACGTGCAGTCGATCCTTGGTACCCACCAGGACAGCGTGATGGCGCGCCGGGAGCTGGTGGAGCTGGGATCGGCGGCCGGCGTCGGCAGCGCAGCTTTCACCTACGGGGTGTTGTATGCCGTGGAAGGCACAGTTTCGGATGCTGCGCAGCGGAAGTACCTGAAGAAGAGCGCCAAGGTGTTGGAGCTGCGGCTCAAGAAGTAGGCTGCCGGGCCTGGCTCGCGGCGAGCTCCGCATCATGTCGCTGGCGTGAGGAAGCCACGGCGTCCATGTTGTCCTCCGCCCATTCCTTCAGGCCAAAAATGACCGGCAGCAAGGACCGGCCCCGCGCAGTGAGCCAGTAATCGGTCCGGACAGGGACTGACGGCGTAACCTCGCGCTGGATCAGTCCGTCCCGCTCCAAAGAACGCAGTGTAGACGTCAGCATCTTCTGGCTGGCTCCCGGAATCTGCCGACGCAACCCGCTGTGGCGTTGGGGCCCATCTTCCAGTGCCAACATCACCAAGGTCACCCACTTGCTGCTGATGGCTTCCAGCAACTGCCGTGCGGGGCAGTCCGCCAGGGAGGCGTTGTACTCGTGCCGCGTCTTTTGCCGGATCTGGTCAGCCGTGAGGGTCATCCCCCAATCATCGCAGGCACTTTGAGGTGCCCTGGGCACAATAAAGTGCTTTCTTCCGCGGGGCCGCGGGGGCCGGGCAGGATCAATGAGGGGTCAGAAAGCCCCCTGTTTGAAAGGAAGCCACATGCCCTCCATCCTCCACATCAACGCCTCCCCCCGCTACGGCAACAGCGATTCGCTGGGTCTCGCACATCACTTCATTGAGGCGGTCCAGGCTGCGGCTTCGGAGACTTATGAACTGGAGACGCTGAACCTGTTCGACGACGGCGCTCTGCCGACATTCGGGCGAGTCGCCGCCTCCGCGAAAATGGCGATCTTCACCGGGCAGGAGCAAACCCCCGAAGAGATCGCGGCGTGGGATGCCGCCCGTAATGTGTTCGAGCAGTTCGCCGCGGCAGATGCCTACGTGTTCAACATACCCATGTGGAACTCCGGAGTTCCTTACGCCCTGAAGCAATGGATCGACATCGTCACCCAGCCCGGGTGGACTTTCGGGTTCCACCCGGAGCAAGGTTACAGCGGCCTCATGCAAGGTAAGCAGGCTGTCGCTATCCATACCAGCGGCGTCTACGCTCCCGGGGTCCCAGCAGTGTTTGGCTCCGACTTCAGCAGCACCTACTTTGCCGATTGGCTGAACTTCGTGGGGATCCAGGACGCCATGCACGTCCGCTTTGCGCCCACGGTCCTCAATGCTGACATCGATGGCACCCGCCGGCTCGTTGAAGGGGAGCTGAGCGACGCAGCGCTCCTGTTCGCCGGAAAGCTCAACGCCGGCAGGGGCCTCGAATTGGTCAGCGATTGAGCTGACATTAGTGGGTGATGTCGGGCTGCGAGCCTTACGCCCTGATTGCCTCTAGTTGCCCACGGCAACCAGACGTAAACTGGCCTTCGGTTCTCATCGAGGCTCGGAGACAGCATGCTCTGGAAGGTACTGGTTCGCTTCCTGCGGCCGCATCAGCGGCTGCTGGTCGCCGTCGTCGTTTTTCAATTGGCGCAGTCGATCGCGTCCCTGTACCTGCCAACCCTGAACGCCGACATCATCGATAACGGCGTCGCCGTGGGGGACACGGATTACATCCTGCGGATGGGCGGGTTGATGCTGCTGATCACGTTGCTTCAGATCGCCTGCGCCGTGGTTGCCGTGTACTTCGGAGCTAAGGCCGCCATGGGGATGGGCCGCGACGTCCGTGAAGCGATCTTCAGCAGGGTGGGCGAGTTTTCGGAGCAGGAAGTCACCAGATTCGGTGCGCCGTCGCTGATCACACGCTCCACTAACGACGTCCAGCAGGTGCAGCAGCTGGTGCTGATGTCGTGCACGCTCATGGTCACGGCGCCGATGCTCAGTATCGGCGGCGTGATCATGGCTGTGCGGCAGGACGGCCAGTTGTCGTGGCTGATCGCCGTGTGCGTGCCCGTGTTGCTGGTTGCCGTGGGCCTGATCGTCTCGCGTATGGTGCCGCTGTTCCGCAAAATGCAGGTCCGGATCGACGCCGTCAACCGGGTTTTGCGCGAGCAGCTCACCGGCATCCGGGTGGTGCGGGCATTCGTGCGGGAGGACATGGAAGTCTCCCGGTTCGGCAAGGCGAACGACGACGTCACGGACGTTGCGCTGAGGGCTGGCCGGTTGATGGCTCTCATGTTCCCTGTGGTCATGTTGGTGATGAACGTATCCAGTGTGGCGGTGATCTGGTTCGGCTCCTTCCGGATCGAGGACGGATCCATGCAGGTGGGGACCCTGATTGCATTCCTGAGCTACCTCATGCAGATCCTCATGTCGGTCATGATGGCAACCTTCATGGCAGTCATGATCCCGCGTGCTTCCGTCTCCGCCGACCGCATCGGCGAGGTGCTGGAGACCGACTCCAGTGTCCGGCCGCCGTCGAACCCTGTTACCGGCGGCCTTCGCCGCGGTGAGCTTGAAATGCGCGACGTCGGGTTCTCTTACCCGGGTGCCGAGCGGCCCGTGCTGAGCGGGGTTTCATTCACTGCGTTGGCAGGCCAAACGACGGCGATCATCGGCAGCACGGGAGCCGGCAAGACCACATTGGTCAACCTCATGCCACGGCTGTTCGATGCCACCGCCGGCTCGGTCCGGATGGACGGGGTGGATGTCCGTGACCTCCACCCGGACCTGCTGTGGGGGCATATCGGCCTGGTGCCGCAGCGGCCGTATCTGTTCTCCGGCACTGTCCGCAGCAACCTTCAATACGGCAAACCGGACGCTACGGAAGAGGAACTGTGGCAGGCGCTGCGTGTGGCTCAGGCGGATGATTTTGTCCGCGGGATGGAGGGCGGGCTGGATGCCGCCATCTCGCAAGGCGGCACCAACGTCTCGGGCGGGCAGAGGCAGCGGCTCGCGATAGCCCGGGCGCTGGTGAAGCAGCCTGAGCTCTACATCTTCGACGATTCCTTCTCTTCCCTGGACACCGCCACCGATGCCCGGCTGCGGCAAGCGCTCAAACGGCACACGAACGGCGCCACCTTGGTGATCATCGCCCAGCGGGTGTCCAGCATTGCCGACGCGGACCGGATCCTGGTGCTCGACGACGGCAAAATCGTTGGGCAGGGAACGCACGAAGAGTTGCTGGAGACATCCGAAACGTACCGGGAAATCGTGTCTTCCCAGCTGGCAGCGGAGGAGGCAGCATGAGTGCTGTATCAGCCGGCCCGCGTGGTCCTCAGCGGCCGGCGATGGGACCTGGTCGTGGTGGTCCGTTTGCCGGGATGAATATCCCGGCCGAGAAAGCCTCCAACTTTGGTGCATCGGCGCGGCGGTTGCTGGGAACTTTGCGACCCGAACGGCTGTGGTTGACCCTGGTGCTGGTCTTTGCAGTAGCCAGTGTTGCCCTGTCCGTGATTGGTCCGCGGCTCCTGGGGGAGGGGACCAACCTGATCTTCGCTGGCATCGTGTCCAAGCAACTGCCTGCAGGGGTCTCCAAAGAACAGATCATCGCAGGGCTTCGGGCCTCAGGTGAGAACAGCAAAGCGGACATACTGGGCGCCATGACCCTGACGCCCGGCGTCGGAATCGACTTTGGTGCGCTGTCTTCCATACTGCTGTGGGCACTGGCTTTGTATGTCCTGGCCTCAGCGTTCGGCTGGATGCAGGCCTACGTGCTCAACGGCGTCGTGCAGCGGACCGTTTACCGCCTCCGCCAGCGCATCGAAGCGAAAATCCACCGGCTGCCCTTGCGCTATTTCGACTCCATCCAGCGCGGTGAGCTGCTCAGCCGGGTCACGAATGACGTCGACAACATCTCCCAAAGCCTCCAGCAATCCATCAGCCAGGTGGTGTCCTCCCTGCTGACGGTGCTGGGTGTGCTGGTGATGATGTTCATCCTCTCGCCACTGTTGGCACTGATCGCCCTGGTCACCATCCCGCTGACGCTGGGTATCACCATGCTGATTGCCAAGCGTTCGCAGAAGCTCTTCGTGGCGCAATGGAAGAACACCGGAGAGCTCAACGGGCAGATCGAGGAAACCTACACCGGGCACGCCTTGGTGAAGGTGTTCGGGCGGCAGAACGAGGTGCAGGAGAAGTTCCGGGCCAAGAACGCCGAGCTCTACCAGGCGAGTTTCGGCGCGCAGTTCGTTAGCGGTCTGATCATGCCGGCCATGACGTTCATCGGGAACCTCGTCTACGTGGGGATTGCCGTGGTTGGCGGCCTGCAGGTGGCTTCCGGGGCCATGCAGCTGGGCGATGTGCAGGCGTTCATTCAATACTCCCGGCAGTTCACCATGCCCTTGGCGCAGCTCGGATCCATGGCGAACATGCTGCAATCCGGTGTCGCCTCGGCCGAGCGCGTGTTCGATCTGCTCGATGAGGAGGAAGAGTCGGCTGAACCTCCCGCTTCTGCCACCGGTCCTGGCCGCGGCCGGCTCGTGTTCGAGAAGGTCTCCTTCAGCTACTCGCCGGACAAGCCGCTGATTACGGATCTCAGTTTGGTGGCAGAGCATCGCCATTGTTGGGCCCACCGGTGCGGGCAAGACCACGCTGGTGAACCTCATGATGCGGTTCTACGAGCTCGACGGCGGCCGGATCACCTTGGACGGCGTGGACATTGCCACCATGTCCCGGCAGGAACTGCGCTCGCGGATGGGCATGGTCCTCCAGGACACGTGGCTGTTCGGTGGGACCATCCGCGACAACATTGCCTATGGCCGGCCTGATGCTTCGGAGTCTGCCATTGTGGAGGCGGCTCAAGCGACCTACGTCGACCGCTTCGTGCGTTCGCTTCCGGAGGGCTACGACACCGTGCTCGACGACGAGGGCAGCAACGTGTCCGCCGGCGAAAAGCAGCTGCTCACCATTGCCCGGGCTTTCCTGTCCCGGCCGTCGGTGTTGATCCTGGATGAGGCCACGAGTTCCGTCGATACCCGGACCGAGGTGTTGGTGCAGAAGGCCATGAATGCCCTGCGTTCGGACCGGACCAGCTTTGTCATTGCCCACCGGCTCTCCACTATCCGCGACGCCGACCTCATCCTGGTGATGGAGGCCGGGCAGATCGTGGAGCAGGGGACCCACTCCGAGCTGCTTGCTGCCGGTGGGGCGTACTCGCGGCTGTATGAGGCCCAGTTCGCGGCACCGGTGGCGGAGGTCTGAGGGTTCCTCTGCGCGGGGCCGTACCTTCACGACCCACTTTCAACTCCTGGGCTGTCTCAATCAACCGACTTCGGTTGTATTTGCCTTAGCGGGCGCTGAAAGTGGGTCGTGGCGGTACACGCTTGGTGGAGGCAGGATCTACTTTCGACGCCGGGCGGTTGCGTAGGAAGGTTCCCGCAGCCGCCTGGTCCAGCCGTAGGTCCCGGCCGTGGGCAGGGGGTTCAGGACCGGGTCGAAGCGTTCAATGGTGTCTTCGGCGTCATCGGCGACCCTGAGCGTCAAAGTTCCGAACCTGGCCCAGCGCCCCAGCGGGCTTGCGTGCTGGAGTTCCAGCGTCCAAGGCTTTTCTTCGAGGAGAGAGCGGAAGGCGCCCGGGTCCATGGGCAGCTTCTCCGGTCCTCCAATGGTCCTGGCGGCGATGAGGACTGGGCCCTTATTCGACTTGTAGGGCATCATGCTGGAGAAAACAGCGCGCGCCGCATCGCGTCGGAGCCGGAGGATGAAGCGGCCCAGTCCCGTCGGGCCGGTGGTGGCCAGCAACATGTCCGAACGTTTGCCCTGCTCCGTGAAGCGCACTGCGAGGCCAATGATGTCCGGGAAGGCATCCGGCAGCCCGATGGATCGGGAAATTCGGGCTTCAACTTGCGTGCTTCCTGAGGCATCCAGCCAGGGAATTCCCGCTCGTCCCGTGCCACCGTCCCGGTCAAGGGTGCCAACCAGCCGGATGCCCTTGAGATGGATTGGCCTGTGGGGGCGTACCACCTTGATGGCTTGGAAGATTCCAGCAAACGCGCTGCCTGCAAGGGCTTGTAGTCTGCTGCTTATTGTCTTCCTGCTGCTTACTGTCTTCCTGCTGCTCAAGGTCTCCACCCGATCACCCTATGTGGCCCACGCGGAGAAAGACAGGCTCCTGATTAATACTGGGCCGTGCCTTCACGACCTTCTTTAGGACCAAGCCGCTCCAAAACCAACCTTTTCGAGTTGTTTTTGGACTTCCCGGGCCTCAAAGTAGGTCGTGGCGGCACGCGGCACACGCCGCACGGCCCACGGCCTCCAGCTAGGGCAGCCGCGATGGCCGCAGCACGTTGGCCTCGCCGGCCTTGGCGGGATCCAGTGGCACCGGGCTGAGCAGAAGGGCCGGCCCACGGTGCAGCAAGCCGCCGGAAATGACCTGGCAGCGGACACCACCCCGCCCGCGCATCGCCTTGTGCGCACCCGGTGCCAGCATCTGGTCCATCCAGGCGCAGGGGTGGGCGGGGCGGCCGGCTTTCAAGCGCACCACATCTCCACCGGACTCAAGGGTGAACTCGTGGCCAAGCAGGGGAGCGAGCTCCACTCCGCGCAGCACAATGTTCCGGCGGGTCAGCAGGGGGCCCAAAGGTCCGGTTCCGAGCTCGGCGGCGATGGCGTCGAGTGCCTCCGCGGCGAAGACCGTCACTGCGGCGTCCATGTGGGCGGCCTTGCCAAAGAACCTGTCCCCGACGATGCCTTTGCCGGCAACCAACTCAGCCTGATCGGCGTCGGTGGTCGGAACGTCGGCCGCCCCTTCGCGGGCGCGACCAAAGTAGGCGTGTCCCGGTGACACCAAAAGGTGCAGCACGTCGACGTCGTACTTGTACTCAGCTGTCATCCCTCAACGCTAGCCCCAGCTGGCGCGCAGCGCAGGACCCATTGCCCAGCCATGTAAAGCATGCTTTACTTTGATCATGAGTAAAGCTTCCTTTACATCACGTCGCGCCCCGGCCCGGCACTACGTCTTGGCCGTCGTGCTGGGGGCAGTGCTGACGGCCGCTGTTGCCGCGGTGGTCGGAGCCACCAACCCGGCGGACTTCTGGCCCGCTGCGGGAATCGGTGCCCTGTGCTCCGCGTACCCGGCACTCTCGCTTGGGGTGCGGATCTTCGTCTCCAACAACACCATCACCCGGGATGCGCACGGGGAGCAAAGCGTCGAGCTGCAATGGATGCGCGTGGCAGGTGCGGGGACATTCCTGGACGTTCTGGTGGCCACGATCATTGCTGTGCTGGTCTTGGTTATCGGCCGTTTCCAGATCGACGCGCTCCCGGTACTTGCAGGACTTGTTGCCCTGAGCGTCGTGGATGCCGGCCTCCGGTACGTGACCATCCGCCGTCGAGCACTGAAGTGAAGAACAACCTCGCCGAGCGTCGGGCCGGCCGCAACTGGACCCAAGCGGACCTTGCCGCCGCGCTCGGAGTGTCCCGCCAGACCGTCATCTCCATCGAGCGGGAGAAATTCGACCCCTCCCTGCCTTTGGCGTTCCTCATCGCACGGACCTTTGGGTGCGCCATCGAGGACATCTTCACTGCAGAGTGAACCGCACGCCCGGATACAGTGGCACGGTGAACTTTGCTGAAGCGGCCGACGGCGCGCAACTCGCCTGGACGGCCGAGGGCCAGGGCGAGCCGATGCTGCTCATCGCCGGACAGGCGACAACCATGGACGGTTGGGGCCCGACGGCGGAACTTCTGTCCCGCTATTACCGCGTCATCCGCTTTGATCACCGGGGGATTGGCCAGAGTGGGAAGGGTGAAGCTGAGCGTTACGCGACGCGCCTTCTGGCACAGGATGCAGTGGCCGTCCTCAACGCAGCAGATGCGGATTTAGCACACGTGTACGGTCACTCGATGGGTGGACGGATCGGGCAGTGGCTGGCCATCGATGAGCCTCGCAAAGTCCGGACCTTGATCCTCGCAGCCACCAGCGGTGGGAAATGGCCCGACGCCGGGACCATGCCGGACAAGGCAGCCTTGGAAGCCCTGGTGAGCGGCGACATCTCGCGCCTCGAACCGCTCTTCTTTGACGCAGGCTGGGCCCGGAGCAACCGCGAAGCGACCCACACCTTCTTCAATTCACGCGCTTCGGCGTGGGCCAAAGCGCGTCACTTCAAGGCTAGCCGCGAGCACGATGCGTGGAGCGAACTGGGCGCCATCCGGTCTCCTACGCTGATCCTGCACGGCACAGAGGACAGGCTGACTCCTTTGCTTAACGCCCAGCTTCTCCGCGAGCACATCCCCGGCTCCGTGCTGGTCAGGGTTCCCGGCGCGGGGCACGGGCTCCACTTGGATCATCCGGAAACCGTCGAGTGGATCCGTCAGTTCGTAGCGCGGAAGAGCTAGCTCCGAAGAGCTTCTTGCCGATTTTCGCGAAGACGCCGGGTTCTTTGGAGGGGTCGATGATTTCCGGTTCGGCGGAGAAGTCGGTGCCTGTGGCGGTGACGGGGAGTCGTTTGTTGGCCCAGTCGACTGTTCCGAGTTGGGGGTTATAGACCGGTGGGGTTACGCCTTCGGCGCGGAACACCGTCCACATCCACTGCGGGATGTTGTCCACTGTGCGAGGGAAGGCTTTGAGGTCTTGAAACAGTGTCAGTGCGTCCGCGGGGTGATCCGTTAGGTTGCCTTGGTTGTCTCGCTCGATAAGCTCGATATCAAAGGTCTCCAATTTTCCTTCCCTGTCCGGGTAGAGGTAGACCTTGCAGCTCGTCCAGGTTCCGGTTCCCCGCTCGTAGGACTCGCGTTGTACATCTTGAAGCCAGTAGTCCATGGATTGAACGGAAAAATTGAGAAACCCTTCTGCGTAGCCCCAGATGCCATTCCGAAGGATGTCTTCAGACCGGCTTGAGCAGGCTTGATGGACGACAGAAGTGCTTATTACTTCTTGGGCATTGAAGCCCAGGGCACCTTCGGCGAAGGCTTCAGCCCGCAGCCGTTTAAGACCACTAGCAACTTCATCCCCGGAAATCATTGTTCCTGTCACTTTTCAATACCCTCCTTCATGTGATTTTCGTAGTCGCGGGTTTTGGTGTGGGTGGAAGCTATTTCCGAATACGCTCATTTTTCGCGCTGGCGGTGTCGCTGCGGAGGATGCCAGTGTTGACGGCCTTGAACGATTCGCCGTACTTAAGGACGGCTTCCAAGGACCACTCCTTTGCGAAGACTCCCGGCTCTTTGGAGGGGTCGATGATTTCCGGTTCAACAGAGAAATCGGTGCAGCCGTTTGACCAGTTTGAGCTGAAGTCACCCGCAACCATTGCATCATCTTTTTCGGCAGTCATCTATGTCGTCGTCTGAGCGCTGGTTCCGTGTTGTCGTTGTCGTGCGGGCGCTAGGTTAGCGGTTGGAAGGGGGAGTCTTCCTGCAGATTCATGGCCTTCCACAGGTCGTATGGCCGCATATGGGCGTAATAGGAAAATTCAACGAGGGTGATCATCCTACCCGTCCGTTCCGGGGCGCCGGCCGTTGACTGCAGCAGCCATGTGCCGTCCGGTGAATGCGAAACGGTAAAGCCTGGCGCTGCCTTGCGCGGACTAATGGGTACAGGTGTGGCAACGAGGAACGGCTGGTGCTCACGACGGCGGAAGAGATTAGTGAAGCAATGGAGGAGTGCCAGCTCGATATCGACGATGGACTGAGACGCGAAGAATACTTCTTCTTCCCCTGATCGTTCTGCTCGGCTCACGACGAATCGGTCCTCCGCCTGCAGAAGGTACATCTTGACTTCCCCGCCGAGGTTGTACAGGCACCATGAGCCATCTTGTGAGGTAACGATCGAATAGCCGGCCGCGTTGATCGTTTCCAGCAGTCGATCAATCATGGGCTTTAATTCATTGCTCATACGTCAAGACTCCTGACTTAATGAGTTCTTCCACGGTCAGGAGGGAACGACTGACATCGAAGAAAAGTACTTGGAGCGCGCCCCCGCTTCGTCCGAAATGAGGTGCCACGACGGAGGTTTCTACTATCCAACCATCCGCGCCTTCGGGCCAGGCGTCGGCTAGCCGGTATCGGGAGTAGGGCAATTCGAGGTCACTGACCGGGAGTGAACGGGCTTCGAAGCTGTATGGCTCACCGCCGTTGAGTGCATAGAGGTGTGAACCGTCCTCGAATCCAACTCGGTCGAGAACGTGGCCGAATTCGTACCTGAATTGCGATAGGTCTCTTGTCTCGCGACGGCTGGTGCTGACGGCGCCGTCATTAGGGGGATAGCGGTTCCACATGTGGGCAAGGATCCTTTTGTAAATGGGACTCTGAAGATACGAGTTTGCGGCAAATGGGGCCTTCCATCCGGTGGCAGTCTCAACAGTCCATGGATTCGGCAGACGCTTGAGGCCTACCTGGTTGCCTGTAGTTTTGCGGTAGGCATGATCTCCGTTGGTATGAGCTCAACCCCACGCGTGCCTGGTCCCGGTCGATTTCAGCCGCCGAAGAGCTTCTTGCCGATTTTTGCGAAGACGCCGGGTTCTTTGGAGGGGTCGATGATTTCCGGTTCGACGGAGAAGTCGGTGCCGGTGTCGGTGACGGGTAGACGCTTGTTGTCCCAGTCCACAGATTTTAGTTGCTCGTTGTAGACCGGGGGTGACAAGGCTTCCTTACGGAGAGCATCCCACATCCAATCCTGAATATTGCTGAATGTACGGGGGAACGCTAGAAGATCTGCTTTGACGGCCTGTCCAGACGCTGGGCTAGAGGAACTGGCTGGATCGCCGAAAATGCCTCGTGTGAGAATTTCACGATCAAATGCTTCTAGGCGCCCCTCTTGAGACGGGAAGAGGAACACTCTAAATGTCTTCCATGCGCCTACACCGGGGGAATACAGTTCTCGCCTTACTTCCATCAGCCAGTACTCAAGGAGCTCGGCAGGGAAATCAATGTCCCAATCCCGGCCTCCCCATTGGCCTCGGCGGCAAACATCGGTGAACCGCTTCGACGTATCGTAAGACATCAAGGATGTGCTTATAACCTCCTCGGCTCCAGAACCTAGGCCAATATCGGAAAACGTGTGTTCTTGAAGCCGGGCTAGCCCTTTCCGTATTAGCGGGCTTTCAACAACTGAGTCTTGCATTTAGAGGCCTCTTTACTTGGGGAGTTCAAGATTGGGAAAGAAGTCATCTTGGGGCAAGTCTCTGTCAAATGAGTGGGAAACTTTGAGCCCGCTTGGCAGCCCGGGTTTTGGTCCGGCGACGGCTTCTACTTTTAGGTGTAAGTCTAGGGGTTGGCCGGTGTCGATGCGGTGGAGGGCTTTTGTCATGAGTTCTCTTTCGAGTTGGAAAAAGGCCTGGGTGTTGGCGGGCACGTTGGGGGTTCCGTGGCCTCTGTTTTGGAACATGAGTTGGGCGAGGAGGTTGGCTCCTTCGCCGGGGCCGGCGAAGAGGGAGGCGATGAGGTGGCCGCCTTCGTAGCCGGGTCCGCCTACACGTAGGCCGGCGAGTATTTGCTGCCATGTGTTGCGGTTGATGTCGCCTTTGAGGAGCCCGGTGATGTGCGCCTCGACGCTCTTGGGCTTGGCGAAGTCATCGGTGATGATCGTGAAGTGGTTCTTGAGACCACCGTCGGCTGTTGCCACCACGTTGTAGGTGACGTTGGGCATGCGCTTGTTGAGTTCGGTGGACCAGGCACCCTTGATGCCGGCGAAGGTGTCTACGCGTTCGACCCGTCCTGTGGCGTCGGTGTAGAACCTCTCCAGTGTGTCTGCAGTGAGCCCACCGGTGTCGTCCCGCATTTTTGTGCGGTGCTCGACGATGTACTCGGTGTGGGGTTGCAGCCCGGTTTTAGCGGCAAAGTTGTCTGCCCGGCTCACTGGGAAGAGATCGTGACCATGTTGTAGCAGCACGGTGTTCGCGATGTTTGGGTGCGGCGGGAACGGGTCGGGTGTAACCGCACGTAGCGCCGTGGATGTGGTGCTGTCGATGCGTGCGCCGGTGCCGGTCGCCGGGTGCGTGGTATTCTCGCGGATTCCGGCCGTGACGTTGTCCAGCCGGTTCGGCACCCCTGCCGGTTCCGGATGCAAGGCGGTAGGAAGGTGCGCTTCGGCGTTTCGCAGGCCCTGACCGATGTTGGTTAGGGTATCGGCCGTGGTTCGCTTCAGATCTTGGGCCAGTTCGATGGTGCCCGCCTTGGCAAGGCTGAGCCCGGCCCATCCCGCGGCCCGTGTTTGGGTGAGCCGGTCAAGTACTTTCATGGTGGTCTCTGGCATGACGAGGTCTGCTACCTTCAGTGCCAGCGACCCTGGTTTGTCCAAGAACATGCTCGTCCGGTGCAACCCATTGGCAGCGTTACCGAGCGCCGATGAGATCCGGCTGAGCCTGGCGCTGTCCATCGTGGCGATGCTCAGCCGTTCTGCTGCCAGGCCGAACTTTGCGGCGGCTGATCCGGCGACCAGGCCCGCGCCGGTGCCGCCCGCGAGGAGTGAGGCGACGTCGAAGGTCGTGGCGCCCGCGGCGTGCCACGGGTCGGTGCCCCATTCGTCGTAGTGGATGGTTTCTTTGGCCAGTCCGGCGGTGGTTTGCAGGGCTTGGGCGTCCTGGGCGGTCATGTCTTTGCCGCCGCTGGCGATGACGTTTTTGGTGGTCAGGACGGCACCGCCGAGGGCGAACAGGCTGTGCCAGGCGAGGGCTTGTTTGATGTGGTCGTTGGTGCCCAGGAGTGTGTGCAGGCCTTGGCCGGCGCCGATGAGGGCGCTGATGAATCCTTGGCCCGCGGATCCGAGGCCTCCCAGGCGCAGGGACACGTTCGGTGGGCCCCAGGGCAGGTCGGGGAGTTTCTCGTCGGTTCCGAAGAAGTGCTGGACGTGGTTGAACGCGTTCGAGAGCAGGTCGGTGGAGTTGTTGAGGTTGGACCGTGGGATGGTAGCGGCGGTGTAGCTTTGTCCGCAGGTCAGGGCGCTGAGTTCGGTGGCGCAGGTCGCGTCGGAGTCGAGGATGGCTTGGGCCAGGGCGCTGGCTTTGTCCATGGTCTCGCGGTGCCGGTCGACGATGTTCAGGTTTGATTGCCAGTCATCGTTGGCCAGGATGGTGGCGTCCAGCGCCTGGATGTCGGCGCGGAGGGTGTTGATGCGTTGTTTCCGTTCCCTGGCCCGGTCCGCGTACGCGGCCAGGGTGGTCGCGGCTTTCCCGGTCAGGGCGGCCAGGTCGCGGGACTGGGTGAACACCGGCCCGAAACCGGCCAGGACGTGCCCGGCTTCGGGGGCTTCGTAAGCACCGGAAAGCCCGGCCCAGGACCGTGCGGCGTCATTGATCCCGGAATGGACCGCTTCACCGGAGGTGGCCAGGGCGCGGGCTTGGGTGTCCAGGGCCTCGGGGTCCGGCAGGGGAGGCAACCCGTCCATGCTGATCCCCGACGGCCCCGCAGTAGAGGTGCAGACATCGGTGAAATCCACGCTCATGAGGCGGTGCCAGTGGTCGATGTTGCGGGCGCACGGGCAGGCAGGTGTTCAACGGCCATGGATTCTCCCCCAAAACGAAGTGCTCGATTGGGGCACACCGTAAGCACGGAAAACAGGGTCTAGGTGCTCGAAGAGCCCACACCTAGTCCCATTCGCACCAAATTAGGTGGTGGAAACGCCAACACTTAGTCCTGGACCGGCTCGTCTAGGTGGTGAACCAGGTGGCATACGACGGCGGCCGGCTGACTCCGCAGGGCGGCCGCGCCTCAGGTGCGGGCCGTCTCAGACCCGCGGGCCGCCGTCGTCAACTTGCCCGTCGAGGCGCTGGACCAATGCATCCACGATCGGCAGTTGCCCTTTAACGAGCTTGGTCCTGGCCACGGCTTCCCCGAACCATTTGGCGTCGTCAATCTCCGGGAATTCCTTGATGGCACCGGAGCCTTTGGGCCATTCCATGGGGAAGGTGTTGCTGACAATCTCCTCGGGCTCAAAATCATTGGCTTCGGCGGCGAACGCGGTGTTGAGTTTGCCTGAGGGCTGCCGGAATGTGCCGAGCAAAACGTAGTCGGCCGGTGGGGGAGGAGTGCCGATTTCTTCGGTGAACTCGCGTCGTGCGGCAGCCAGCGCGTCTTCGTCGTCGGAAAATTCTCCTTTGGGAATCGACCAGGCGTGCTGGTCCTTCCGGGCCCAAAAAGGCCCTCCCATGTGGGCTATCCAGAGCTCCAATTCTTCGGCACTGTTTAGCCTGTAAAGGATGATGCCTGCGCTGCGGATACTGATGGTGCCTCCCGGGCCAAATGCTGCCTGCACATTTCACAAGAACACCTCAAGGCTACGCCGCTGCACGTCGCCGTTATCCAATCGATGTTAATTCCGGGATTCCCGGTGCCAATTTCACTTCCGACAGGACTGCGGCTCCTTGATAATCGAGGAGTTGTACCTTCTTCGGGGGTGGAAGGGTATTGCGGCCGGCGGGACCAGCCGCCGGCATTTCCGGGCGCATCAGCAGGAGGAAACAGCTATGGCAAGGTCAGTGAGGCTCCTTCCACGTGGGGGAAGAAAAATGATGGGGGTCGCGGTGGTTGCTGCGGTTGCCATGTCGATGTTTGCGGGAATTGGTCCATCCAACGCGGCGGACACAACGCCCATGGCCGATGATCCTGGCCCTGTGGGCAGTTTTGCGTGGAAGGGATTCAATTGGCAGAAGCGTTTCTGGGGCGGAGCGCCCATGTACAACGCAAGCTGGGATGCCAACAATGTCAGCAATCCGGACGCAAATGGCTATGTGAAACTGTCCATCAGCAATCCCACGGGATCGGCTCCGGTGGGCGCGGAATTCCAATCCACGCGTGAAGGTTTCGGCTACGGCACATACAGCACCACTGTGGAAAAGGACGTCAGTGCGCTTCAAAAAGAAGTGGTGTGGGGCTGCCTGTTCACCTACGATCCCAACGCCACGCCCGGATACACCGAGATCGACCTGTGTGAGGCCTCGGCGTGGGGCGGCGGTGCCGCGTACGGCGAAAGCTGGCCAGTTACCCAGGGACACGGGTACTGGTTCGACGCCACCTTGCCTCCCGGGCAGGGCAACAACACCGTCAATTTCGACGTCACCAATGCGCCGATCCTGACCCACCGGATGGTCTGGGAGCCGGGCAGGATCACCTTCGAGACGTTTGCGGGGGAAGGATACAACGGGCCACTTCTGAAGAGGACCGTACTGGAGGGCTCCACCGTTCCCACGCCCGCCAAGGAGCAGATCCACTTCAACCTGTGGGTTACCGGCGGCGGCGGCGGAGATGCGGCACACGTTGCGCCGGAATCCGTCACCATCAGGGACTTTTCCTTCGTACCGGCCAATCAGCTCACCGGGCCGACTCCTACCATCACGGGCACAGCCGCAGTGGGATCAACGCTGACGGCTGTTCCGGGAACTTGGCCTGCCGGAACCACCCTGGCCTATCAATGGTTCAAGAACGGCACGGCGATTTCAGGGGCCACGGGTTCCACCCGGGTTTTGGCCGCTTCCGATCAGGGTGCAAGCCTGACTGTCCGTGTGACGGGAAGCCTGACTGGCTATGCCTCGGCGACGAAGGAATCCGCCCCGACGGCGGCGGTGGCGGCAGGAACCTTGGTGGCCCCCACCCCCACCATCACCGGGACGCTCACGGTGGGTTCGACGTTGACCGCCAACCCGGGAACGTGGACTTCCGGAACTACGTTGGCGTACCAGTGGTACCGCTCCGGCGCAGTCATTGCCGGGGCAACGTCCAAGAACTACAAGCTCGTGAGTGCTGACAAAGCTGACACCATGAGCGTCAGAGTCACGGGATCCAAGGCAGGTTACACCACGGTGTCCAAGTTCTCGGCCAGCACAGCGGTGGTTCCCTAGAACGCGGTTGGCACGTCCTTCTGTGCGCGGACGGGAACGATCCTCTTGATCGCCAGGCCCAGCGCCAGCATGGCAAAAGCAGCCAAAGCGAACCAGAACAGGTCGCCGGCTCCGGTCATTGCGAGGGTGCCGGATCCCATCCCGCCCACGGCTGCTCCAGCGAGGGGGTTTGCGGGGTTGTTGTACATCGGGAAACTACCAAACTTTCTTGCGGTTGAATGCTGCGTCCAGGTACGCCTTGGCGTGGACAGCCTGGAGGAAGACATCGATAACGGTTTCGTACATGGTTGCGGCCAGCAGCATGTACCTCCAGCCCCGGAAGCGCACAGTGATGACGCGTTCGAGGATGAAGATGCCGGTGACGGCAATCCAGAAGGGCTGAAGGTTCAGGCCCATTCCTGAAATAAGCGCGAAGAGGATGGAACCAAAGTAGGCCAGCGTCACTACGACGCCGATCATGGAAAGGAACTGGCGGCCCCAGTAGGGCCTGGTCACTTTGGTCCACCCGTATTGCACGCAGTTCTCCACCGCACCCCGCTTCCACCGGAGCCGTTGCGCCCACAATTCGCGCCACGTGGGCATGACCTCCGTGACCAGGGTGCAGTTGGCCGGAGAAGCGATGCGGTAGCCCAGTGTCAGCAGGGCGAAGGAGAGTTCGTTGTCCTCGGTAAGGACGGACGTGTCGTAGATGCCGCCCTTGCCGTTGCCGGGTGGAAGGGTGCCTTGGAGGCGGGCGGCGGCGACGTCGCGAAGGGTCTTCACCCGGAACAAGGCGGCTGTCCCTGTAACCACCAAGCACTTGCCGTGCAGCCGCTTCACATCGCGGGCGTAGCGGGCGTATTCATTGCGCTGGAGATGGCCGACGAAACCGCCACCGGGACCTCCACGGAAGACCCCGCCCACCGCGCCGAGCAGCTCGTCCCGGAGTAGGTTTGCCGTGGCGTTCTCAATGAAGTCCAGAGCCAGCTGTGAGTCGGCATCCTGGACCAGGATCAGGTCTTCGGGATCGGCATCGGGAAGGAGCCTGCTGAGGGCGAAGTTCAGTGCCCCGGCCTTCTTGTCCTTGTTCCCCACGGTGCGGATGACCTCCGCCCCCTGCGCCAAGGCGAGTTCTTCGGTGTCGTCCGTGCAGTTGTCGGCCACCACGATCACGCGGTCAGGCCGATGGGTTTGGTTGTTCAGGGAGACGAGGGTTTCGGTGATGCCGGCGGACTCGTTGTGGGCCGGGACCAGCACGGTGACTACCCCGCCGGCGGCTCGGTGGGATCCTCGTGGCGCCACGGCGGCGTCCGGTATTTCTGTGTGGACTGTGGTTTCCGTGAGCATGGTATCCCCCTCCGTTCCGGCGTTGATTGCGTTGTCTCATTTAGAGTTCCAACGCCAACGCAAGAAAGGGGCGGGCAAACCGTCAAGGAAAACTCAAGGTTTGGTCAGGGTTTGCTTGAAGGCTCACGCAAACTGCCGCGGGCGCCTTGTGATGATTCGGAGGGCAGATCGTGGCGCCCCGAGGGGAACCATCGGAAGGGAAACGGGCTTCAGGTGCCAAAAAACCCGGGAAACGGAAAACTCCGGGTCCGCAGTTGCGGAATACCGGAGTCTCCAAATTCTTTGCCAAGTAACATGGTCCCAGACCAGCGGTCAATTTGGCTTTCGAATAAACCATACAGGAGATCCCGCAGTGCCTACAAATGTCCCCAATGACGGCTGGGTGGATGACTGGTTGAGCCCGGAACGGTTCGGGACCTACTTGACGGCTTCTGGTGGATCCCGGCGTCGCGCCCTGGATCTCTACGAGTGGAATGCGCATCTCGGCGCGGCATTTCTGCATGATCTGGGCCATCTGGAAGTGGGTTTGCGGAACGCGTACGATCGACAGTTGGCCGCGGCGGTCGTGGTCGGCGATACCCACTGGTCTGACCCAGCCACTCTTCTTACTTTGTTTCCGATCAGTTACCGCAAGCAGAGGGGGCAGCGAGTCGATACGAATGCAACCTCGAGGCGCAAAGTAGAGGAAGCCCGGACCCGTGCGGGGATGGTGCAAGGGCAACGAAGTCCCGCTCCAGGGAAGGTGCTGGCGGAGACAACTTTCGGCTTTTGGACCTATCTCACCTCGGACTTCCACGAGAAGGCGATCTGGGTTCCGTACTTGCACAAGGCCTTTCCCCCAGGGACGGACCGTAAGCATCTCAATAGGACTTTGATCCGTGTTCGCGACTTTCGAAACCGGGTAGCTCACCATGAACCCATCCTGTCCGGCTCTGAAGGTCGGCGCCGGGAGATTTCCTTCGTCGTCAAAGCTCTTTCTCCGGCAGCAAATCGCCATCTGACCGTCCAAAGTGAGGTCGCTGCAATTCTTGCGAAGCGTCCGTAGGAAAGTTCAGCCCCCCGCGAACTCGCGCTTAAACGCAAGAGGACGACGTCGGGAGGTCCCGGCGTCGTCCTCTTGCGTTTGTTTCGAGCTGCTTAGCGGCTCAGGGCAACCGTGAAGGTTTTCGGTCCGCTGAGGGTCACGGCGATTCCGCAGTTTTCAGCGGCAGCGCGGTGGGAGAGGGACTGGATGGCGGCATCGATGGTGTGGTCGATGGCCGACTTGTCCCAGATTTTCAGCGTGATGGAGTCAGTATGTGTCGTCATTGTCAGTACTTTCACTCAGGCCGTTGACAGCCCCAAGCCTCTTCGCCCGGGGCCGCATCCTCGTCGGTGAGGATTGCTGATTCAGCTTGTATGGGAACGAATTCCCTCATTCATGGTTCATGCTGCCCAACCTGAAAAACAAGCCAAACGGCCGAAGTGTGACCGATTACACGTTTCTCATTACTCCGTGTAACCGGTGGCGGCACTGCGCTCACGCCAGCGCTCAACCTCTGCCCGCATGGTTTCCTCCACGGCGTTGTAGGCGTAGACGGCGTCGGCTCCGAGCAGCAGGAATCCCGGTGTTTCGTCAGCCTCGACGGCACTGATGATCACTTGTGCAGCCTTGTCCGGGTCACCCGGTTGGGTGCCGTGGACGGTGTCGTTTTCCTTGCGGCGCTTGCCGGCCGTTTCGGCGTAGTCGTCGATGGCTGCGGCGGACTGTGTCAGGGAACGGCCTGCGAAGTCGGTCCGGAAACCACCGGGTTCCACAGCCGTCACGGTGATCCCCAAGGGTGCCAGTTCCTTCCGGAGGGAGCCCGAAATGCCCTCCAGCGCAGCTTTCGTGGCCGAGTAGTAGCCCGAACCGGGAGGGCAGATCAGGGCCCCGATGGAGGAGATGTTCACGATCGCACCGGAACGGCGGGAACGCATGCCGGGCAGGACGGCCTTGATCATGGCGACGGGACCGAAAACGTTGGTGTCGAACAGGGCCCGGACGTCGGCGTCGTCGCCCTCTTCAACGGCAGCGCGGTAACCGTAGCCGGCGTTGTTGACCAGGACGTCGACGCCGCCGAAACGTTCCTCCGCCTGCTTGACGGCCGCGTCCACCTGCGACTGGTCGGTGACATCGAGCGCCACGGCCAGTGCCGTCGTCGGGAATTCCGTGGCGAGATCCTGCAGGGAATCGGTGTTGCGGGCGGTGACGACGGCGTTATCGCCTTTCGCGAGGACCGCTTGGGCCAGCGCGCGGCCGAGGCCCGTGGAGCAGCCTGTGATGAGCCAGGTAGTCATGATGTTCCTTTCATGGGTGACCTATCCAACTGAACGCTACTCCCCGCGCATGAGGGAGTGCCTCCGTTAACGGGTACCGACAATGCCACTGTCGGGATCAGCCCACGTGGACCCACGGGCGGCGGCTCACGTCCGGTTCAGCCTCCCGCAGGACCTCACGGGTTACGGGCGCGATCTCGCCCTCGCCCAGGAACAGGAAACGCAGCAGGTTGGTGATCGGGTTGCCCTCGGTCCAGCGGAAATAGATGTGGGGCATCAGGCCTGTGACGTCGCGGATATGGAGCAGCACGGAGGCAATGGTGTTCGCCACCACCGGACCATGGACTTCCAGGATCCGGTAGCCGTGCCGCTCGATGCCCTTGACGTAGAGCTCGGTCTCGAAATCGGAGGTGTCATCCAGCACCACTTCCAGGAACATGCCGTGGTAGTTGAGGGGGAGGTGGCTGACCTCAATGGCGGAGACCAGCTTCTCCCGGTAAGCCTCGGCCGTGAGCCTGCGGGGTTCGTGCGCGATGAGGCGGATAGGACCTGCGTCGTCGAGGATGAATTCCAGGGCGTTGCGGTCCATGTGGACATGCGTGGCGTGCAACTCGAACGACCTCCGCACGCGGGACAGCAGGGAAATGCCGATGATCCCGGCGATGAAAACAGCTGCGATCCGGATGCCTTCCGGGCGCTCGACGACGTTCGCCACGGTGGTGTAGACGAAGACCGTGGCTATGGCACCGAAGGCGATAGTCCGCTTGCGTTGATGACGACGGCGGCTGGATAGTGTCACGGCGACGGCGGCTGAGGTCATGAGCACCAAAACGCCGGTGGCGTACGCACCGCCCTGGGCGTCGACGTCGGCTTTGAAGACCACGGTGATGAAGAAACCCACCAGCGTGAAGACGAGAACCAGTGGCCTGACTGCCTTGGCCCAGTCGGGGGCCATGCCGTAGCGGGGGAGGTAGCGAGGGACGAGGTTGAGCAGGCCGGCCATGGCGGAGGCGCCGGCGAACCACAGGATGGCGATGGTGCTGACGTCGTACACGGTTCCGAAGCCGAGGCCCAGGTACTCGTGGGCCAGGTAGGCCAGGGCGCGCCCGTTTGCCTGGCCGCCCGGTTCAAATTCGTGTTCGGGGATCAAGACCACCGTGGTGAAGCTGGAGGTGATGAGGAAGGAGCTCATGATCAGGGCAGCTGTGGTCAGCATGCGGCGCGTACCCCGGATCCGGCCCCTGGGCGCGGCATCGGTGTCATCCGGATCGCCTTGCACCTGCGGCATGACGGCAACGCCCGTTTCGAAGCCGGAGAGGCCCAGGGCGAGCTTCGGGAAAACGATGCACGCGATGGCGATGGCCATGAGCGGGTTCCCATGCGAGGTCCAGAGCAGCTGCCACCAATTCCCAACCGCCGTGGGATGGGTGAGCACTTCCACCACCGTGGTGGCGACGACCACCACGTTCAGCCCTAGGTAGAGGACCACCAGTACAACGGCGACACCGATTGCTTCCTTGAATCCGCGCAGGAACACCGCCGCCAGGAGAGCCAGGAGGAACAAGGTCACCAGCACGTTTTGGCCTTGCAACCAGCCGGGCATGACCGGGTTCTGGATGAGGTGGGCCGTGGCGTCGGCAGCGGACAAGGTCATGGTGATCATGAAGTCCGTGGCCGCGAAGCCCAGAAGAACCAGAACCAGGAGTTTGCCGCCCCAGCGGGGGAGGAGCCGCTCCAGCATGGCAATGGAACCCTCGCCGCGCGGGCTCTCACCCGCGACCCGCCGGTACACAGGCAGCGCACCGAGCAGGGTCACGGCAACCAGGACGATGGTGGCCAACGGCGAGATCACCCCGGCAGCAAGCGCAGCGATGGCCGGTTGGTAACCCAACGTGGAGAAGTAGTCCACACCCGTCAGGCACATGACCTGCCACCAGTGGTGCTTCCGCTCGTGGGCCGCGCTGACGCCGCCGGGGCCCTGATGCCGCCCTTTGTTGTCCTGCAGGCCGAACAGGAGCCAGGTCCGGAACGACGTCCAGCCCTTGGGTCCCTGCGCTGACGGGTCTGCCGGGGGCCTGCTTAACGTGGTCATGGGTTTCCTCCCAGCCCTACGCTCATTCAATCTGAGCTGAACATAGCACCGCTAAGGATGCTTGGTACCGGCTGGGGAGGATTCTTGATGAGTCCTTAACGCGGCAGGGGGCGGGAGGGCTGCCAACCCTCTCTCACATACCACACCCTTCCGGGCCACCCTCTCTCACGTGGTGATAGAGGGTTGCCCGGAAAGGGCCAGAACGTGAGAGAGCGTTGGAGGGCTGACACAGGAAAAGGCCGCCCAGGACATCGTGTCCCGGGCGGCCCTTCTTGTCAGTCGCGGCCTTTCTTGTCAGTGCTGGCCGAGCGAGCCACCCAGCGGTGGTATGGCACCCGGTCCGCGCCGGCCTTCCGGTCCGGTGGCGTCCTCCGACGTATCGCCTTGGAAGACTCCGGCACCTGACTCGTCCTCGTCCGAGCGCTCGGCCTCGCTGCGGGTGTCGCTCTCAGCGGTCCCGTCCGAATCGCCCTCAAGGTCGTCGGCCAAACCATTGGTCTGGTCGAAGGGGTGGGTGATCGGATTCAAGGTCTCCTCGCTTGCGGTGGTGCGTTCCGTATCCTTCTCGGTCACGATGTCCTCCTCGCTGCATCCAATTGATCAGTATCCTTACAATATCGGGATTTGGAGCCGCCCACCAGAGGCCGGGCGTGCCTTCCCCACCCTCTTTCGGGCGACGCTGCGGGAAAATCAACCCATACCGGCTGCTTATCGCTTCGAGGCGCGGCAAAGTGGGTCGGGAAGGCACGGGATTTACGACGCCGGGACGGCCGCGCTGCTGCGGGCGTATCGTTAAAGCCCCGGCCGCCTCTCGAAACGGACCAGTGTCATGGCGCGAATCATCATTATGGGCCCTCCCGGTTCCGGCAAAGGCACCCAGGCAGTCCATATCGCCCGGCATTTCGGCGTCCCGGCCATTTCAACGGGAGACCTTTTCAGAGCCCACGCGCGGGACAAGACCGCACTGGGCCTGGAGGCCGGCGGCTACATGGACCGGGGTGAGTTCGTGCCGGACCATGTGACCACCCACATGCTCAAGCAGCGGCTTGAGGACGTCGACGCCGCCAATGGGTTCCTGCTGGACGGCTATCCGCGGACCGTGATCCAGATCGGAGCGTTGGACGAGCTTCTGGCAGTGAGGGGACAGGCGTTGGAAGCTGTCCTTGCGCTCACAGTGCCGGACGAAGAATTGCTTGCCCGCATGCTGCTGCGTGCCAAGGAACAGGGCCGCCGCGATGACACGGAAGATGTCATCCAACGGCGCTTGGAACTGTATCGGGATGAGACCCAGGCAGTGCTGTCGGCCTACCTGCAGCGGGGGATCCTGCTCACGATTGAGGGATCGGGCGAGCGCGAAAACATCACGACCGCCGCCATTGCCGCCGTCGAAAAAGCGTTGGCGTCCTAGCCCGTCGCTGCGGGAAGTCCACCTCCGAGCACGCGGAGGTAGGCCGCGAAGCCCTCCGGTGCGCGGGCGTGAGTGCGCCCGGATGTCAGGACCCGCAAAGTGTCGGTGGCAACCACCCGGAATCCACGGCCGCGAAGACGCTCCACCAGCACGCGGTCCTCGTGGGTCCGCAGTTTGGGAAAGCCGCCGACGGCCAGGTACGCGGAGCCCCGGACACCCAGGTTCGCGCCGTAAATGTGCTGGTGGTCCTCGCGGAACGGGTGCAGTTCCAACCACCGCCCCAACACTGACGGGTCCAGATCGTCGGGGTCAGGTTCCACGGAACCCAGGACGGCGTCGGCGCCCTCGTTGGCGAGCTCCACCTGGCGGGTCAACCAGTTCGCTGGGACGGTGGAATCGGCGTCGGTGTTGGCGAGCCAAAGTGCCTGCAGCGGACCTGGCTGCTGCGGCGGACCTGGCTGCTGCGGCGAACCTGGCGGCGGCGGTGGGGCCAGCGACTCCAGCGCTGCGCGGATGCCCTGCCGTCGGCTGGCCCCTGTACTGCGCAGCGCAACGTTCATTGAACTGAACCGCGGATCACCGGCAACAAACCCGGCAGTGATGTCTGCCGAGCGGTCAGTGCAGCTGTCCAGAACAACGGTGATGCTGACCTGAATCTCCGGCCGCGAATGCTGCAGAGCATCCGCAGCTGTTCCAAGGGCTGCCAGCGCTTTGCCGATGTGCTGGTCCTCGTTGTGGGCGGGCACGACGACCGCCAGCTGCCGGATGCCCTGCGATTCCGGGCTTGTCATGTGGCGGTGTCCGGGGCGAGGAGGACCTCCAGGATGAAGTCTTTCTCCCGGTAAATCCCATGTGTTGGCCACTGAAGCGTGGTCCGGGCCATCGCATGCACCGCTTCCGCGTCGAGCTGCCAGCCGGAGATCGGGTGCCGCCAATGGCACAGAAGCAGCGTGCCTCCGGGGCGGGTGGAGGCCTGGATCCGTGCAAGGAGTTCGTTGAGCTCTTCCGGCGAGAGGTAGTAGCCGGTCTCGGACAACACCACCAGGTCGAAGGTACCTTCAGGCCATTCGTGGGGCACAGTGAGATGGCGAAACCCGGGCGAGTGTCCGGAGAATCGTTTCCGGGCTTCCTCCAACGCCTTGCTGCTGGCATCCACGCCGAGGAATGACTCGCAGCGCTCCGCGAGCTCCTGGCTCAGCGTGCCGATGGAACAGCCCAGTTCCAAGCCTGATTCATAGGATTCCCGGGGCAGGGCGGCCAGGGTCAGCGCGCGTTTCCGGCGCTCGTACCAGCTGGTGGTGTAGCTCCAGGGGTCCTCTTCCCTCGAATGGACCTCATCGAAGATCCTTTCCGCATCCTTGGCGCTGTTGGTGCCCGCCGTCGATGGCTGCCAGGCGAAGGTCTCCCACGGCCTGCCGAAGTGTTCCAGGAAAGTGCTCGAAAGCAAGGTCTCATCGCCGGGCTCTGCGGACAGGGGGTCCGTTTGGGAGGCGTGGGCGCGCATGGCCTTGGCCTTCGCGTCCCGTTCCGCAGACGAGAGCGGTACCCGGACCCAGTTCCGCCACGTTCCATCGTCCGGTCCCGCCCACAGCCAATACCAGATGGGGTACTCCAGGAGGCCGTGGCCTCCGGCACTGGCAAGCTCCGCAGCGGTCGAGCCAAGGGTGTCGTGGTCGGTGTGCCCGTCGGAACGGTAGGGGGCCACTATCGTCACGTTTTCCGCCGGCCGCCCTGAGTCCTCGATGACTTCCCGCACCGCGGCCGAGATCCGGTCTGCGTTTGCCGCTAGTTGGCCGTCCGGCAGTTCCAAAAACCGCCAGGCCGCGCTGGGGGCCAGCCCCGACACAGCCGCCCCGAACTCAGTGAGCCTGACAGCGGCAAGCTGTTCCGGCGTCGTCGTGGGCGATTCCGGGTGCGACGCCTCTCCGGCAGTGCAAAGCAGGAACCTGATGTCCGCGCCCGCCGCGTGCAGTTTGGCGACGAGGCCGCCGGCGCCGAGGGTTTCGTCGTCCGGATGCGCGGCGAGCACCACGAACGTCATCCCCGCGAGTTCATCCTGGTCCAGGGGAAGTTCGGGCAGGGCGGCAACACCGCTGCGCGCCCAGTCGGCCTCGGACGTGCCGGCATCGGCGTGCGTGAAAGTCACCAACTGCGGTCCCCTTTCAGCGTCAGGGCGCCCAGCTGGGCATCGTCGCGCATGGCGTGATGCTGCCGGATGTACAGGGAAAGGTCCGCCATGCGCTTTCCGTATGCCTCGTCGAACGCCAGGGGGCCGGGGCCGAGGTTCTGCGTCACCAGGGTTTGGACGCGTTCGACGGCGGCGGCTACAGTTCCGCGGACACGCAGGGCGTCGCTCCAGGGGCTTGGGTTGTCCCGGGTGGCGTCGTCGGGATCGGCCTCGGCGTCGAGCTCGCCAGCGTCGATGCGTTCGGCCGTCTGGGCGAGGTAGCCAATGATTCCGCTGATGGTGCGGTCGATGTCTCCCAAAGCGGCCAACGCAATCTGGTCCGGTTCGCGGCCATTGGCTGCGGCTTTTGTGAGTGCCGCGGCGAAGTCCCTGGCCACTGCGACAGCACCGCCCAGCCAGCAGGCAGTCACTCCCATTCCGCCCCATGCGAATCCGGGGCGCTTGAAGTACCAGTCCTCGCCGCCGACGGGGTTGGCCGGGACGTTGTCGAAATGAACTGTGCCGCTGGGGATCTCCTGCAGGCCGCGGCTTGTCCAGGACGGCGTCTCTGCCGTCACGCCGGGGTTTTTCAGGTTCACCGCGAACGCGGCCCGCCCGCCGTTGTCCGGAAGGTGCGCCGTGACGACGGCGCTGTCCAACTGCTGGGCCAGGGAGCACCATGGTTTGGAGCCGCTGAGGACGAAGCTGCCGTTTGCGGTCCGCTTGGCTTCGAGTTTCATCCCCGGACCCTCGGCGGCGAAAACTCCCCATGCACCTGCGGTGTCGGTTTCGACGCCGGACTGGGACAGGATCGCGAGGGCGTCCAAGTGGGGCTCAAAGACCCGCCCCGCGGCCACATCCACCGCGGTCACTGAGGCGAGGAGTTCCCACAGCTTGGCCGTGTTGCCTTCGCCGGGCATGGGAGCTGTTTGCCCAATGTCCTTTGCGATGCGAAGCAACGCCGGAACGTCACCCACGGCGGCGTGCACTTGGTGGAGCAAAGGCTCCAGGGCTTGGAGCTGTACAGGGACCGAGCTGATGCGTACGGGCTGGGGGTCGGGTGCGCTCATGGACCCAGCCTATTCTAAGGACCCTTAGTTTAGCTGCGGGCGAAAAGAAACGACGGCGGGAGGTTCCCGCCGTCGTCCGGCCAACAGCCTCCAACGAGCCCACCCCCTGCAAAAGTTCCCCTTTGTCGCCACATGACGGTCCATCTTCACAAGTTTTGTCATACGTGTCACATCCGCTTGTCACCAGTCATGACAGATTCCGTAGCTTGGAAGGGTCAGCCGATCCCGAGCCAGGAGAACCCAATGCCCCAATCCAACGAATCCGCCACCATCCCCGCCGACTCCCACAGCCCGCCGGGCCAAGGAACCGGCCGGCCCAGCCCCAAGAAGCCCAGCCCCAAGAAGCCCAGCTTCCTCAGCAACCTCGGTGCCGACCTCCCCGCGTCGCTGGTGGTCTTCCTCGTAGCCCTCCCGCTGTCCCTGGGTATCGCCGCCGCCTCCGGGGCGCCCATCATGGCGGGCCTTATCGCCGCGGCCGTGGGCGGAATTGTCGCCGGCAGCCTTGGGGGCTCCCCACTGCAGGTGAGCGGCCCCGCCGCGGGACTGACCGTCGTCGTCGCCGGTCTGGTTGCAGAGTTCGGCTGGCAGGTGACTTGCGCCATCACGGTTGGTGCCGGCGTCGTTCAACTGCTCATGGGTGTCAGCCGTATCGGCCGGGCCGCGCTGGCAGTGTCGCCGGTGGTGGTCAAGGCGATGCTCGCGGGCATCGGAATAACAATCATTTTGCAGCAACTCCATGTGTTGCTCGGTGGGCAAGCCGCTGGATCCGCCGTCGAGAACCTCACAGCGCTCCCCGCCGCTGTCACCAACGTCGAGCTGCACTCGGCGCTGCTTGGGCTGGCCGTCGTCGCGATCCTGCTGTCCTGGAAGTTCCTCCCCGCCGCCGTGCGTAAAGTACCTGGGCCGCTCGCCGCCGTCGTTGCTGTTACGGCGCTTTCCGTTGCGGTGGCGCCGGGCGTGGAGCGGATCAGCTTCAGCGGTTCGATTTTCGACGCCGTCGCCCTCCCCAGCCTGCCCGACGGCAACTGGCGCGCCGCCGTCATGGCCGTCATCACCGTCGCGCTGATTGCCAGCATTGAGTCCCTGCTCTCCGCCGTCGCCGTCGACAAGATGCATGGCGGGATTCGGACAAACCTCAACCGCGAACTCGTCGGCCAGGGTTCGGCGAACATGGTCTCCGGCATGCTCGGTGGCTTGCCCGTGACCGGTGTGATTGTCCGTAGCGCCACGAACGTGGAGGCCGGTGCGAAGAGCCGGACGTCCGCCATCCTGCACGGCGTGTGGGTCCTGGTGTTTTCCGCGTTGTTCGCCGGGCTTATCCAGCTGATTCCGCTGTCCGTGCTGGCTGGTTTGCTGCTGGTAATCGGCGCGAAGCTCATCAAGGTGGCGGATATCCGCACCAGTCTTCGCACCGGTGATCTCCTGGTCTATGCCGTCACCGTGGTCTGCGTTGTGGTCCTCAACTTGCTGGAGGGCGTCATCATTGGGCTGGCCCTGGCCGCGCTGTGCGTGCTGTGGCGGGTGCTCAGGGCACAGATCCAGGCGCACGCCCCGGTCGCGAACGGCCTACCGTGGCGGGTGACCATCGCCGGCTCATGCAGCTTCTTCGCGCTGCCCCGGCTCAACCGGGTTCTTCATTCCGTGCCCGAAGGCCAGGACGCCAGGGTCGAGCTCAACGCGGACTACCTCGACCACGCCTTCCGCGAGTCCCTGGTGGCCTGGGAGAAGCAGCAGCGGAACGGCGGCGCAACGGTGGTGGTGGAGGAACACGGCACAACCGCCTTCACCGACGCCGAAGACAACACGCCGCAACGTCAGGAACCGCGCGAGTTTCCGCTTCCGCCGCGCACGTCGTGGCAGGTCTCCGACGTGGCAGGCCAGAGGAACAACGACGACGGCGACCCGCACCCGCCGCTGCGGTCGATCCTCCTGGGCATCGACAAATACCACCGCCGGCACGCAGACAAAGTCCGGCCGTTGGTCCAGGACCTCACCGAAGGACAAAATCCGGACACGCTGTTCGTGGCCTGCGTCGATTCACGGGTGAACCCCAACCTGATCACCAGCAGCGGCCCCGGCGATCTGCTCACGCTGCGGAACATCGGAAACGTGGTGTGCAGCGATGACCACGATGCCTCAATCGACTCGACGCTGGCCTTCGCGGTGAAGGCCTTGTCCGTGGACTCGATCGTCGTCTGTGGCCACTCCAATTGCGGCGCCATGAAAGCTGTGATCGCCGATGCCGAAGGCTCAGATGCTGGATTGGGACGAGGGTTCGATACCTGGCTCGAGCATGCACGGCCCAGCTACCAGGCTCTCCTGGAGGGACACCCCGTGGCGCGCGCCGCCGAAGCCGAGGGTTTCAGCCGCCTGGATCAGCTCAGCATGGTGAACGTGGCCATCCAGCTGGGCAAGTTGTCCGAGCACCCAGTCAGCGGGCCAGCGCTTGCGTCCGGGCAGGTGCAGGCGACAGGACTGTTCTACGACATCTGCACGGCCCGCGTGGTCCTGGTGACACCGGAAGGGATCGAACAGCTGGACCCGAGCATGGCCGTCCGCTAAGTCCGGCCCGGCCCGGCCGTACCGCCACCACCCACTTTGGGCCACGAAACAGCCCCGGCACCCCGTATCCACGGCGTGCCGGGGCTGTTGCAGCTTCAAAGCCGGTGCTGGCGGCACACGCTACGCCCAGTGGTTTCGATGACGCCGCCCTGGGTACGGGATTAACCATTGAAAGGTGCGGAATACTGGACGGAGAACCACGAATTCCGGCAGGCAAGGGTTGCCGTTCGAGGAGGTGGCCGAGACGATGAATGACGGGAACAATGCTTTCCGGCGGAGGCTCGAGCGCGGGGCGGAACTTCGCGCTGTACGCGGTTGGGGCGGCAACGCCCAAGAGGACGCTGAACTCGAAGCCGCGGAGGCCGAAGAACGCGAGAAGCGGCGGAAGGTGGACGATGCCGCCCGCGTTGAATACCTGATCCGCGACGCCATGGACCAAGGGAAGTTCGACAACCTGAAATACGCCGGCAAACCGATTCCGGGGCTCGGCGAGCACTATGACCCCGACTGGTGGGTCAAGGGCCTGATCCAACGCGAACGCCTGAGCGGGATCGGCCCTCCCGCCATCTTGCTGAGGATCGAAGACGCCGAACTCGACGTAAAACTGGACCAGCAATACACCGAAAAACAGGTCCGGGACATCCTGGAAGACTTCAACAAGAGGGTCATCGAAGCCAGGCGGCAGTTGCAGGGCGGCCCTCCCGTGATCACAAAGCTCCGGGACGTGGACGCCGAGGTCCAGCGGTGGAGGGAACGCAGAGCCGCCTCAGCACCACCCGAACCGGAACCCGTGGCGGAAACCAGACGCACGTGGTGGCAGCGCCTGTGGAACGGCTCCGGCTGACCCAACTGAGTCGCAGATAACGTCGTTATCACCGTTCAAAACGACGTTTACTGTTACCTACTTGGGTGGGGCGCGCACAACAGCAGCCGACGGCGGAACCCGGGGCCCGCCGTCGGCTGCTGTTTGGGTTGTGGTGCCGTCAGGCCAGGCTGTCTTCCTTGGCTGCGACGGGCTCGGAAGCGGCAGGCTTCCGCGTGATCAGCGCCGACAGGTGTGCCTGCTGCTGGCGGAAGTGGCCGTGTGCGGTGAGGCCGAATTCGTAGGCGGACTCGGCGTGCTGGGTGAGGTCCACGCCGGTGATTTCGTGCTCATGGGGAACGCGGAAGCCAATGGTCTTGTTGATGATCCGGCCGATCACCAGGGTGCCCAGGCCGGACAGTGCGATCGTGATCACCACGGCTACGGTTTGCGCGATGAGCTGCTGCAGGCCGCCGCCGTAGAAGAGGCCGCCGCCAACCCCGTCAACAGGGGTAGCGATGAAGCCGAGGGAAAGGGTGCCAATGACGCCTGCGCCGAAGTGCACGCCCACCACGTCCAGGGAGTCATCAAAGCCGAACTTGTACTTCAGGTCAACGAACACTGCGCAAGCGGCACCGGCCACAAGGCCCAGGCCAACCGCGGCCAGCGGGGTGATGTTGGCGCAGGAGGGGGTGATGGCCACGAGGCCGGCAACGACGCCGGATGCGGCACCCAGGGAGGTCGGGTGGCCGTGACGGATCTTCTCGACGACAAGCCAGCTGAGCATCGCCGCGGCAGGGGTTACCAGCGTGTTGACCCAGATCAGGCCGGCCTGTTCGGCGGTGGTCGCGGCGCCGCCGTTGAAACCGAACCAGCCGAACCAGAGGATTGCCGCGCCGATCATGATGAACGGGACGTTGTGCGGGCGGTGGTTGGGGTCCTTGGCGAATCCGTGGCGCTTTCCCACGATCAATGCGAGGACGAAAGCGGCTGTTCCGGAGCTGACCTCAACCACTGCACCACCGGCGAAATCGATCACCTGGCCGAAGACTTCGGTGACGGCGCCGCCGGCGCTCATCAGGCCGCCACCCCACACCATGTAGGCCAAGGGGCAGTAGACAACGGTGATCCAGATCGGAACGAACAACGCCCAGGCGCCGAACTTGGCCCGGTCGGCGATGGCTCCGCTGATGAGTGCCACGGTGATGATGGCAAAGGTCGCAGCGAAGGTGGCCTTGATGAGGTCGGGGGTGCCTACGAGATCCTGCAGGCCGAAGTGCGCGAAGGGATTGCCAAAGAGCCCCAGGAAGCCGTCGCCGGTGGTCATCGAGTAGCCCCAAAGGACCCACACGACGCCCACGATGCCGGCCGAGATGAAGCTCATCATGATCATGTTCAGTGCTGCCTTGGCGCGGGTCATGCCACCGTAGAACAGACCCAGGCCCGGGGTCATGAAGAGCACCATTGCCGCCGACAACATCATCCAGACGTTCTGCGCAGAGATCTCCACCTGCGTTCCCTTCTTATCAAGCCTGTCCGAAACGGGCTGGACGTATCCGGCCCTCGCTAGCCCCCCGATCAATATTCGGTGAGCTATGTTTCCGACTCAGAAGAGCAAAGTTGCAGGTAAGTTACAGAAATCCCCGGTTCGTGAAGATCAGGTCACTGGCATGTTTCAGGGATGTTAACGGCGCTTCTCCCGCGGTCCTGCAGGGTAGCCGCCGCGGCGGCTCGCGATGATGATGCACAGCGCTATCGCCGTCGGAATCGCGGCCGCCAGCGGGACCAGTTGGGCGCCGAAGCTGGTCAAGGCGAACGCGCCATACACGGCGCCGACGGCGATGCCCAGTTGGATTGTCACCACCGTGAGGCCGTTGGCAGCGTCCTTGTGCTCGCCGCCCGCGCGCAGGATCGCCGCCTGGTTGTAGATGCCCACCGCGCCGAACGCGATGCCCCACAACGTCATCAGGCCGAACGCGCCCACCCAGGTGCCGCCGAGCGCCGGAAGCAGGGCGAAGGCCAGCGTCAAGAGTCCGACGGCGGCAATCACCGAGCGCCGCGGGTGCGAGTCTGCCGTCATGCCGGCAATCCAGATGCCCACAAGGCTGGCCACTCCCACCACGGAGAGGGACAGGCTGGTGGCGGATTCGGGAAGACCTGAGGCCAGAAGGAACGGCGCCACATAGGTGAAGAGCGTGAAATGGGCCAGTAACAGCAGGGGCCACGCGATGGCGACGGCGACCACGCCCGGCAGTTTCATTGCAGCCCGCAGCGACGGAGCGTTCCGGCTGCCCTGTTCGTGTGCTCCCGGAAGAAGCCAGAACGCCAGCGCCGCCAAAAGCACGCCTACTCCCGCCAGAACCAGGAAGGATGCCCGCCACGTCATCAGTGATCCCATAAGTGTGCCAATCGGAGCTCCCACCGCGAGCGCAATGCTGTTGCCGCTGAACACGACCGCCATAGCCTTGCCAACGGAGTGGGCCGGAACGATTCGTGCCACATAGGGCGCCATGCTGGACCACAGCATGCCGTGTGCGATGCCGCCAAGGAGCCGTGCCCCGATGGCCCAACCCAGGGCGGGGCTCAACGCCAGCAGGACATTGCTCAGGGCAAAAGCCAGGACGGTGGCTATCAAAAGTGTTTTCCGGGGCACGCGTCCGGCCAGGAAGCGTGAGAGGGGCAATGCCGTGAAGACGATGATGGCCGCATACACGGCTGTCAGGGAACCGACAGCCGATTCCTCCACGCCCAGGTCCCGGCTGATCTGGGGGAGCAGGCCGGAGGGCAGGAGTTCCGTTGTCACCGCTGTGAATCCTGCTGCTGCAAGCACCAACAGGCCACCCCATGGAATCTTGGAGGGGCGGTGGCTTGCTGACTGGTCCTGGGATGTCACCTCATCCGGCCTGGTGGCTTGCTGGGTGTCTGCCGCGGCAGGGTCCTGCGTCAAAGACGTCTCCTTTGGTGTGGGTCGCGTTTGGGGGCGTTAGCGCGAACAATCTCAACGCTACGCAACGAAGGCCCGCGGAGGGAGTGTCTGTCAGACCTACCCACGCACTTGGAATCTGCAGGCGACCTACCGCACACTGGGCCTGTGAAGTCGTTCCTCCTGCTGGCCACCCGCGCCGAAGACGCCGCAGCCGATGACGAGTACCAGGCCTACCTGCGTTATTGCGGACTGGATGCGTCCCAGCTTGTCCGCGTCCGCCTGGAATCCAATCCCATGCCGGCCATCGATCTGGCGGACTACTCCGGGGTGATCGTTGGCGGAAGTCCGTACACATCCAGCGATCCTGTGGAGGAAAAGAGCCCGGCGCAGATTCGTGTCGAGGCTGAGCTCTCGGCCCTGCTGGACCGGGTCGTGGCTGAGGACTTCCCTTTTCTGGGTGCCTGCTACGGCGTCGGGACGTTGGGTGTGCATCAGGGCGCCCTCATAGACAGGCGATTCGGCGAGCCGGTGGGTCCCACGGAGATCAGGCTGACCGTGGAAGGGGAGCAGGATCCCATGTTGCGGGGTGTCCCCTCGACCTTTGAGGCGTTCGTGGGGCACAAAGAGGCCTGCAGCAAGCTCCCGGAACACGCGGTGCTGTTGGCGAGCTCAGCTGCGTGCCCGGTGCATATGTTCCGGATCAAGAGCAACCTCTACGCCACTCAATTCCACCCCGAGCTCGACGCCGATGGCCTCGTTACCCGCATCAACATCTACAAGAACGCAGGGTACTTCCCGCCCCACGAAGCCGATGCGCTCATTGCAGCTGCCCGGGAATCGTCCGTGAAGGAACCCATGCGGGTGCTCCGGAACTTCACGCAGCGGTACGCACGCTAGTTGTGGGGCCTGCTTTGCGTGCTTGGGAGACAACTTGGGGCGCAGAGCAGGCCTCGCAACGCAGGGTCTCCCGGCTTACCGCGTGGCTGGAGGACCAGTGCTGGGCTGTGGCGGGGGTGGCGGAGCCGGTGCCGGGAAAGGCCCGCCCGGGTAGAGCGCCGTGGCTTCCATCATGTAGTTGGCCCATTGCGGTCCGGCGATCATGTAGCCGTCCAAGGACTTATAGAACTTTCCGTTAATTGTGACGTTCTGGCCCGCCCGCTGCTGTCCCGCCGTGGTGTCTCCAAAGAACGACGCCGTGGCGAGCGCCGTAGTGTAGCCGGCCACCCACGTTGCCCCGTTGTTGTTGGACGTGCCGGTTTTGGCGGCTACCGGGCCCCTGCTCTGGACTTTCGGTTCGATATAGACGCCTGACCCCAGCTTGAGTACGTCCTGCAGAACGGCGTTGACACCCCGCGCTACGGTCGGCTTCACGGCGTCGCGACATTCGGGCGTCTGGGCTTCGTACTCCCGTCCTTGGGCGTCGCTGATCCCGGTGACGGCGATCGGCTCACAGTACGTGCCGTCGTTGGCGAAGGTCGCATAGGCGCTCGCCAGGACAACGGGCGCGACGCCGATGGAGCCCAGGAGGTTGCCGATCTGGTGCATGTTGATCGGTGCATTATCCAGTCCGCTGTGGAGGCCAACGGTATCCACCATGCGCTGGATTCCGCAGAAGTCCAGCTGGGCCGCCGTGGCAAACGTTGCCGTATTGATGGAGTTGTAGAGACCGTAATTGATGGGCATGGGGCGGTAGTAGCCGGCGTCGTTGTTCTGGAGGTCGTCATCCGCCCCAAGGTTCTGGGCCTTTTGTGCGGTGCTGTAGCCACCCAGGACCTTGCCGCAACTGGAACGCCAGGGAAAGCCAACGGGGTATACCCTCCGGGAGGCATCCACCACAGCAGTGGGGTTCTTGCCCTCGTTGAGCCACTCCGCATAAATGAACGGCTTCATGGTGGATCCGGGCTGGAAGCCGCCGGCACCGTTGAGGTCGTAGCCGTTCTCATCCTTGGCGTCGACGTTGAAGTTCAATTGGGTATCGAACTTTCCGTCCTGGGGTACGAACACCGTGTTCTGCGCCATCGCGAGGATCTTGCCCGTGCCGGGCTGGACCGTGGTCATGGCAGCGCCCCATTTGTCCGGATTGTCACCGGCGGACGCGTCCACTTGTTGCTGTGCGATCGCTTGGAGCCTGCTGTCCAAGGTGGTGGTGATGGTGAGGCCGCCGCGGTAAAGCAACCGCTCGCGGTCCTGGACCGTATCACCGTAGGCCTCATTGTTAAGGATGAGATGCGATACGTAGTCGCAGAAGTAGGTGGCGATCGAAGCCCCGGCGCAACCCTGCAGGGACGGGGTAATCTGCAGCTCCACCGGAGTGGCTACCGCAACGCCATGGTCGACGGCCGTGATCTTTTTCTGCTCCAGCATCCGGTCAAGGACCAGGTTGCGCCTCGCCAATGCTGCTTTGGGGTCAACGGTGGGGTCGTAGATGCTTGGACCATTCACCAACCCGGCCAGCAGTGCAGCCTGGGGCAGCGTCAGGTCTGCAGCGGAGGTGCTGAAGAAGTACCGCGACGCGGCTTCGATGCCATAGGCATTCCGGTTGAAGAAGACGATGTTCAGGTACCCCTCAAGGATCTGGTCCTTGCTGAAGCGCTTCTCCAGTTCCAAGGCGAGCTTAATCTCGCGCAGCTTGTCGCCCACGGTCTTCTCGCCGCTGAGCACTACGTCCTCGGGGCGGCCCTGCGACAGCCGGGATTCGTTCAGCACATTGGTCACGTACTGCTGAGTCAGTGTGGACGCACCCTGCTTGGTTCCCTTGGTCAGATTGGAGCTCAGGGCCCGCATGATTCCGTGCGCATCAACACCGGCATGCTCGTAGAAGCGGCTGTCCTCGATGGCCACGATCGCTTCGCGGATAAAGGGCGACATGTCCTCAAGGGGAACCTTAACCCTGTTTTCCGCGTAGAAGGTGGCAATGTGTTGGCCGTCAGCAGTGACCACGGTGCTGGAAAGAGAAGGCGACTCGACATCGAGTTGGCTCGGAAGACTCTCGTAGAACCCTATGGATCCACCCACTGTGGTGCTGGTGAAAGCAACCACGGGGACCACGAAGCCGGAGATCAAAACTCCACATAGCAGGCTCACGAAGAAGAAACCGAAGACCCTCAAAAGGACCCTGCCCAGACCCAGAGGCCGCTTGTTTTTCCGCGCCATTTGCGTGCCAATCCGTAGGGATGCCAGGCTGAAAAGTAGCTACAGAATACGTCCGGAACGGCCGTTGTTCCATGGGTCAGGTACCCAATAATGGTCCCAAATCGGACTCAATCCAGCGGCAGCGTCACCCGCACACTGGTGCCCCGCCCAACGCTGGAGTCGATGTCGACTGTCCCACCGGCGTCGTGAACTGCTATGGACATCAACAGCAGCCCGAAGCCGTGCCGGCGCCCACTGGGGGCCGCATGGATCTCGAAGCCGTCGCCGTCGTCCGTGATGGTGAGTTGGATGCCGTGGTACACGGCGTTGAGGCGCACGGTCAGTTCAGCGGCGTTCGCGTAGTTCAGCGTATTGCTGAAGGCTTCCTGCGCCACGTGGTAGAGCAGGGCCGCCGCGGAAGAGGAGATCTCGATGCCGTGATGGGGAGTCTGCCAGTGGACGGTGACACCGGCTCGGCGGAGCGGTGCAGCGAGCCGGTCGATGCATCCTGCGACACCCAAAGCGTAGAAGTCCACGGGGTTCTGATCCTGGATGATGCCCCGGACTGCCCTTACTTCTGTTGGAGCTGCTGCCTGTTCCATTGGTTCCCCCACGTCTTTGTGTTCCATACCGGAAATTCGTTGTCGGAAGGCCTCTGTATTGGTATTCCGCTTGATTCCAGCGTGGCGCGGCTATATCAAGGAACCTTTTCGATTAGCTCAATTTCGGATCAAGTTTGCGGGGCGGGCTTGCGGGCTGGGGACTCTGCGGGTTCGCTAGAGCCGCCCGTCTGCTTCCAGGGCAGCCTGTTCAATGCGCTGACGGTGTGCGGCCAGTTCTTCTGCGGTCCGTTGAGGGATGTTGGGGTCGTTGGGCCTCTGTCCAGCTTGGCCATCAATGAGTTCCCGGATGATGTCCGCATGGCCTGCGTGGCGGGCCGTTTCGACGCACATGTGCACCAAGATCTGGTGCAGGGTGACGTTCCTTTTCTCCTCGGACCACCATGGCACTACGCCAGGCGCGTCCAGGGGCAGTTCCTCGATAGTGGCGTCGCTGTGCTTGGCGGAGTAGTGGTGGAGGTCGATGATGTCTTGGATGCTCTCGTTTGCCGGAACCCACATGTCTGCGTCAGGTTCGGCTTTGTCGTCGTACCAGGGGAGCTCCCGCCCGTTCGGCCGCCCAAACGTCTCCCCAAAGTAGCCCAGCTCCACACCGGCAACGTGTTTCACCAGGCCCAGCAGGTTGGTTCCCGTGGGGGTCATGGGCCTGCGGACATCGTATTCGCTGAGGCCCTGGACTTTGCCCAGGAGGTCAGCCCTGCGGGTCCGGAGATAGTTGAGCAACGTTGTTTTGTCATCCATGGTGAGCACTCTACCGACAGGGTGCTGGGCCGGGTCCGCCGGGTTCGCCGGAAACCTGCGCGGGAGTGGGGAACGTTTCGGCTCGCCCGCAGCTCTCCCACGACCTCGAGATGCCCGACGGCGGTGCTAGCGCGGCCCTTTGTCGATGACGCAGAAGCGGTTGCCCTCAGGGTCTGCCAGAACCACAAAGTCAGGGTCTTCCGGGTAGAGGTCCCAGTCCACGTGCCCCGCGCCCAGTTCGATGAGCCGCTCGATCTCGGCGGCTTGGTCATCCGCATACAGGTCCAGGTGGATCCGGGGGTGTTCCTGGATCGGGGTTTCGCTGAACATCAGGGCGAGTTGTGCGCCGGGTCCAGCGGCTGGCACCAGGATCACCCAAGTGTCATCGCCCGGCTCGCGGGGTACGTAGCCCAAAGCGGCCTGCCAGAATTCCGTTGCGCGGGCAATGTTGTTGACGCCCAGAACCGTGCTGCCGATGGTCAACATGTGCCCAGCGTAGTCCCTTGTTCCGGCGGCAGGTGGGTGCCACAGTGAACCATGGTCACAGAAGAAGACGTCCGTGAGATCTGCCTGGGCCTGCCTGGGGTCACCGAGCGGCCCAGTTGGGGGCAACCCGCGTGGTTCGCTAAGACGCTCATGGCCCGACTCTGGGAAGACGGTGTGCTGACGGTGAAGACGGACGAACGGGAAGCCCTCGCGGGTACTGATCCGGAGACGTACTTCTGGACCCCGCACCACGATCGATCCCCGAACCTGGTCCTGGTCCACTTGGACAGGATCGACGCCGACGAACTCGCCGAGCTGCTCCAGGAGTCGTACCGGATCGCCGGAGCCTCGACGTTGGGGTGAGGCCCGCGACCTCGCTGGAAAACGACGAAATCGCCGGAACCTTCCCGGCGAAGTGGCAGTGTTGCGGCGATTTCGGCGCAGCGCTGCAGGCTAGACTCGGCCGCATGGGGGACAACAACACACGTGGGGAACAAGACCAACCGCGGCCTGCACGGAAACTGCCGGCCGCCGTCGTGCCTTTGCTGGGGCTGATCGCGGTGATCGTCGGGCTGATCGTGGCCTTTTGGGCCGGGCTGGCCGTCGGACGGCGACGCCGCTAGCGAAACCGCCGGAAAACGACGAAATCGCCGGAAGCTTCCCTACGAACAGGCAGCGTTCCGGCGATCTCGGCGGCAAACCAAAGGCTAGGTGAGCTTCACCTGGCGGTTCATGTCCTTGTACAGCAGGTACCGGAACTCGCCCGGGCCGCCCGCGTAGCAAGCCTGCGGGCAGAACGCGCGCAGCCACATGAAGTCGCCGGCCTCCACCTCAACCCAGTCGTTGTTGAGCAAGTACATGGCCTTGCCCTCCAGGACGTACAGGCCGTGCTCCATGACGTGGGTCTCCGGGAAGGGGATCACACCGCCGGGCTGGAAGGTGACGATGTTGACCTGCATGTCGTGCGCGAGGTCGGTGGAATCCGTGAAGCGCGTGGTCTTCCAGACATCGTTGGTGTCCGGCATGGACGTGGGCTCGATGTCTTTCTCGTTGGTGACGAAGGACTTGGCTTCGTAACCCTCGAGTCGCTCGTAGGCCTTGCGGATCCAGTGGTAGGAAACGATGTCGTTGGACACGTTTTCCACGCCCCACTCCGCACCGGCGGCGAGGTAGGCGTAGCCGCCTTCTTCGAGGTGGTGCAGTTCGCCGTCGAGGGTCAGGTTGAGCTGGCCCTTGGTGACGAAAACAACGCCTTCGACGCCGGACTCGAACTCAGCCTTCGGAGCGCCGCCGCCCGGAGCGATCTCCACGATCAGCTGCGAGAACGTGGTGGCGAAGCCCGAGATCGGACGTGCGATGATCCAGGACCGCGTGTTGGTGAAGCCCGGCAGGTTGCTGGTGACGATGTCCGTCATGACGCCCTTGGGGATCACCGTGTACGCCTCGGTGACGATCGCCCGTTCGGTGGTCAGGTGGGTCTGCGGCGGCAGTCCGCCCTGCGGGTAGTAATAGTTGCCCATGCGAAATGCTCCTGTCAGTGGGAAGTCGGTTGTGCCAGCCGCGGGTGCGCCAGCGCGGTCAGTTGTGAAAGTTCGACGCCGGCAAGAGCCTTGACCTCGTCGGTCCCCACTGCGCCGCACTGGACGCCGCGGAGGACGAAGCCAGCAAGGGCACGGGCGGTGGCGGGCTCGTCCATGACGCCGCCTTCGGTCCGCTCGACGTAGTTGCGCAGGCGCAGCGCCGCTGCCGGCAGGCCTTCGCGGTAGAAAGCGTACGACGCCGAGAAACGGCTCGGCAGCTGGGCGGCGTGGAGATCCCAGCCCTGGTAGTAGCCGTTTTCCAGGGAGCGGCGGACCAGTCGGCCGTGCAGCTTCCAGGCGTCTTCCACTGCGTCACCCACGGGGATGATGTTGGTGGAACCGTCGGAGAGGCGGATGCCCGTGCCGGCAACAGCGAGCTGCATGACTTCCTTGGCGAAGTCGGCCACCGGGTGTTCCATGGACTGGTATTCCGCGGAGATGCCCAGGGACGCGCTGTAGTCGTAGGTTCCGTAGTGCAGGGCGCTGATACGGCCGGGTACCACGTGGGGTAGCTGGGCCACGGGCGAGGTCCCGTCGGCGCCGAGGATGAGCTGCGGGGTTTCCACCTGTACCTCGAAGCGGAGTCGTCCGGCGGGGAGTCCGAGGACCTCCTCGAGGCGGGAGACCGCGTAATCCATGGCCTGGACCTGGGCCACCGTGGTGACCTTGGGCAGGGTGAGGATCAGCCCTTCGGGGAGCTCGCCGGCCTCAGCCAGAGTGGACACGAACAAGTCCAACGTGCGCACGCCGCGTGCCCGGGTGGGGGCCTCGAAGCACTTGAAGCGGATGCCGATGAAGGGCGGAGCCGTCCCGGCCGCAACCGCAGCAGCAACGGCCTTGGCGGCAGCAACGACGTCGGCATCTTCTGCCTCATCGCCACGGTCGCCGTAGCCATCCTCGAAGTCCAACCGCAGGTCCTCGATGGGCTCGGAAGCGAGCTTGGCAGCAACCCGGGCCGCGACAGCGGCAGCCAGGTCGGGCTCCTGGCCCAACAACTGACCGAGCTTTTCGAGGCCTCCGTGAGCCTCCGCCGTCGCGAGTGCCTGGGCGCCCCAATCAGCCACGAAAGTGGGCGTGAAGCGGTCGGCGGGGACGTAGACGGTGTGGATGGGCTGGCGGGAACCGTCGTCGCCGGGGTAGTTGCGGTCAAGCAACTGGTCCGTGGCGGCGAGCTGTGCGTCGATGTGGGCCAGATCGGAAGAGGATAGTGAACTCATCAGCCCACCAGCTCATAAGCGGGCGTGGTGAGGAAGTCCGTGTACTCGTCGGAGAGACAGATGTCCTCGATCAACTTGGACGCGGGCTCGTAGTACTTGGTGAAGTTCTCGTCGCCGAATTCGATGCGCAGGCGCTCGGTCTCTTCGCCGAGGATCCGGGTCACGAGTTCGCGGGTTACGGTGTTGCCCGTGTCCGCAAGGATGGACTTGTTGCGTAGCTGCTGCCACACCTGCGAGCGGGAGATTTCCGCCGTCGCAGCGTCTTCCATGAGGTTGTGGATGGCCACGGCGCCGCTGCCGGAGATCCAGACTCCGGTGTAGGCGACGGCGACATAGAGGTTCAGGCGCAGGCCGGCTTCGGTGACGGTACCACCGGCGGAGGCGACGTCGATCAGCTGCTCGGCGGTGACGTTCACCTCGGGACGCTGCTTGTCGAGCTGGTTTGGGCGGTCTCCAAGGACGGAGTCGAACACCTCGCGACAGGTGGAGACCAGGTCCGGGTGCGCAACCCACGAGCCGTCGAAGCCGTCGTTTGCTTCCCGGGTCTTGTCGGCGCGGACCTTCTCGAAGGCCGCGGCGGTGACGTCAGGCTGCTTGCGGTTGGGGATGACGGCGGCCATGCCACCCATGGCGAAGGCTCCGCGCTTGTGGCAGGTCTTGACCAGGAGTTCGGTATAGGCGCGCATGAACGGAGCGGTCATGGCAACGGTGGCGCGGTCCGGGAGGACGAATTCTTCGCCTGCATCACGGAAGTACTTGATGATGCTGAAGAGGTAGTCCCAGCGCCCGGCGTTCAGGCCCGAGGCGTGGTCGCGAAGTTCGTAGAGGATCTCGTCCATCTCGAAGGCGGCAGGAATGGTCTCGATGAGGACCGTGGCGCGGATGCTGCCCTGCGGGACGCCGAGGAAGTCCTGGGCGAAGACGAAGACGTCGTTCCAGAGGCGCGCCTCCAGGTGGCTCTCCATCTTCGGCAGGTAGTAGTACGGGCCGTGGCCGTTCAGGAGCAGCTGCTTGGCGATGTGGAAGAAGTGCAAGCCGAAGTCAACCAGCGCGCCGACGGCGGGTTCGCCGTCGATCAGCAGGTGGCTTTCCTCCATGTGCCAGCCACGCGGTCGGGCCACAACCACTGCCAGGGGAGCGTCCGTGCGGAGGCGGTATTCCTTGCCCTCGGGGGAGGTGTAGCTCAGGGTGCCTTGAGCGGCGTCACGCAGGTTCAGGATCGCGTCGATGACGTTGGGCCACGTGGGGGTGGATGCGTCTTCGAGGTCGGCGAGCCATACCTTGGCGCCGGAGTTGAGGGCGTTGATGGCCATCTTGGCGGGGGTTGCGGGGCCGGTCATTTCAACGCGGCGGTCCTGCAAAGCGGCCGGTGCTTGGGCAACCTTCCAGTCGCCGTCGCGGATTTCCTGAGTCTCCGGGAGGAAGTCCAGGCGGGACGTCTCGGCAACCTGCTGCCGCTTGGCCTTGCGGGCCTGGAGGAGCTCGTTGCGGGTTCCCGCGAAACGGGTGTGAAGTTCCTCGATGAAGGCCAAAGCCTTGGGGGTGAGGATTTCCTCGGCGCGATCGATCGGCCGGGGATCGGTGACTGTGATAGCCATGTGAGCGGATTCCTTTTTCTCGTGTGCGCCGGTACTAGAGAGCGCTGGCGGCGTTGGCGTGCGCAGCGTTGGCTACGGCGGTCGCTACATCGGCGGCAACATGCGGATCGAAGACGCTGGGGATAATGTAACTCGCGTTCAGCTCCTCGTCAGCTACCCGGTTGGCGATGGCTTCGGCGGCAGCGACCAACATGTTCGGGGTGATGTCCGAAGCTCCTGCGTCCAGCAGGCCGCGGAAGAAGCCGGGGAAGGCCAACACGTTGTTGATCTGGTTCGGGAAGTCGCTGCGACCCGTAGCAACCACGGCTGCGTGCTTGGAAGCGATCACGGGATCGATTTCCGGCGTCGGGTTGGCCATGGCGAAGACGATCGCGTCCTCGGCCATCGAAGCGACCTGCTCTTCGCCGATAACGTGCGGGGCGCTGACGCCGATGAACACGTCGGCTCCCTTGAGGGCATCGTGGAGGGTTCCGGAGAAGCCTTCTTCGTTGGTGTTCGCGGCGATCCAGCTGCGGTGCTCGTCGTCGTACTTTTCGCCCGAGTGGATGGCACCGGAGCGGCCGGCTGCCACGATGTGCTGCGCGCCCTGGGCCTTGAGGAGCTGGATGATGGCCGAGCCGGCGGCGCCGACGCCCGAAACCACGATCTTGACCTCGGAGAGCTTCTTGTCCACGACGCGCAGGGCGTTGACCAGGGCTGCGAGGGTGACGATCGCGGTGCCGTGCTGGTCGTCGTGGAAGACCGGGATGTCCAGTTCTTCGCGGAGGCGGTTCTCGATCTCGAAGCAACGCGGCGCTGCGATGTCTTCGAGGTTGATGCCGCCGTAGACCGGTGCCATGGCCTTGGCGATCTTGATGATCTCTTCGGTGTCCTGGGTGTCAAGGCAGACGGGCCATGCATCGACGTTCGCGAACTGCTTGAACAGCGCGGCCTTGCCTTCCATGACCGGAAGCGCGGCGGCGGGGCCGATGTTGCCAAGGCCCAGCACAGCCGATCCGTCGGTGAGGACGGCGATGGTGTTGCGCTTGACCGTCAGGTTGCGGGCGGCGGCCGGGTCTTCAGCGATCGCCATGCAGACACGGGCGACGCCGGGAGTGTAGGCACGCGAAAGATCGTCGCGGTTGCGGAGGGCTACTTTGGGGACGACCTCGAGCTTGCCGCCAAGGTGCATGAGGAAGGTGCGGTCCGAGACGTGCTGGACGGTGACGCCGTCGAGGGCGTTCAGGGCGTCCTTGACGCGGGCTGCGTGGTCGTCGTCGGTGGTGTTGCAGGTGACGTCGACAACGATCGTCTCGTGGTGGGATTCCGTGACGTCCAGCGCGGTGATCGCGGCACCGGCTGCGCCGACGGCTGCTGCCAGTTCGCTGGTAGCGGTGAAGCTCGACGGTGCGGCGACGCGCAGGGTGATCGAGTTTCCGGGGCTCGGATTCGCCATTGAAATTCCTCCTGTAAGGCCCGTTCCCGGGCCGCCGTTCCAAACTGAATGTTTTCGTATTATGGATATTATTATCTACAAAGTGGAAACACAACCCCTTGCTTGGTCATGTTCGGTGTCGTCGCGCACCGTTGCCGTGTGCTGTATCTTGGGTGTTCTAAGCAATTCTTTTCACGATGCGGATAAGAGTTGTCGGAATCTGAGTCATTGGAGACAAGGGAATGGCTGAAAAAGCCTCCGGAGGCGTGCAGTCCGTTGAGCGCGTCTTTGAACTGTTGGAACTGATTACGGACGCGGGCGGCGATGTCACCCTGAGCGAACTTTCGTCGTCCACTGACCTGCCCCTGCCCACCATCCACCGGCTGCTGCGCACGCTGGTGTCGCTGGGCTACATCCGCCAGCTGCCCAACCGCCGCTATGCCCTGGGCCCGCGGCTCATCCGCCTGGGCGAAGGTGCCAGCAAGCAGCTCGGCGCCGTGGCCCGTCCGCAGCTGAAGACGCTGGTGGAGCGGCTCGGCGAGACGTCCAACATGGCCGTCCTGGATTCCGACATGGTGATCTACGTGGCCCAGGTTCCTTCCATGCACTCCATGCGCATGTTCACCGAGGTCGGCCGCCGCGCCCACACGCACGACACCGGCGTGGGCAAAGCCATCCTGGCGCAGCTGGACGACGAGGTTGTGCGCGGCATTGTGGCCCGCACCGGCATGCCCACCCCCACAGCCAAGAGCATCGGGGACATCGACTCCCTGCTGGCGGACCTGAAGCTCATCCGCGAACGTGGCTACTCCATCGACGAGGAAGAGCAGGAGCTCGGCGTACGCTGCTTCGCCATGGCCGTGCCGAACGCTCCGACTCCAACGGCCATCTCCGTCTCCGGCCCGATCACCCGTGTGGACCAGAGCTTCGCCGACCGGGCCGTGCCCATGCTGCGCGAGGCTGCCAAGGCGATCTCCGCGGAGCTGAACCAAAACTAAACACCCCCTCCCGGCCCTGCGCCGAGTTGGCATTTGATGGCAATGTTCCCCGCGAACATTGCCATCTTTTGTCTTCTCGGCGACCCTTGCACGACAAAAGGCGGCAGTGTCCCCCAAGGAAACACTGCCGCCTCTTCTCACCCGCGGACCGAGCTAGTGCTCTGAGGCGCTGGATGTCTTGAGCGGGACTTCGTTGCCATCGGCGTCAATGAGCTTGCCGTTCTCGAAGCGGTCGCCTTCGCTCAGGCACTTGATGTCCTCTTCGCTGACAATGCGGTCCGTACCGGCGACGAACACCGACTGGTTGTCCGAGTTGCCTGCCTTGAAGTGGTTGAACAGGATGTTCAGCAGGATCGCCATGACAGCTGCCGAGCTGATGCCCGAGTGGAAGATCGTGGAGAACCAGGACGGGAACTGGTCGTAGAACTTCGGGGCTGCGATGGGGATCATGCCGAAGCCGATCGAGGCAGCCACGATGATCAGGTTCATGTTGTTCTTGTATTCGACCTTGGCCAGGGTGCGGATACCGCTTGCGGCCACCGTACCGAAAAGCACGACGCCGGCACCGCCCAGGACGGGCGTCGGAACGGCTGCGACAACCCGGCCAAGAATCGGCAGGAGGCCCAGGACAACCAGGATCAGGCCGCCGGCGCTGACCACGAAGCGGCTCTTGATGCCCGTGATGGCAACGAGGCCAACGTTCTGGGCGAAGGCGCTCTGGGTGAAGGAGTTGAACAGCGGGGAGATGGCGCTGGAGAGCATGTCTGCGCGGAGGCCGTCACCGATGCGGCGGGAGTCCACCTTGGTGTCAACGATTTCGCCCACCGCAATGATGTCCGCGGAGGTTTCCGTCAGCGTCACCAGGATGACGATCAGCATGGAGATGATCGCGGCAATTTCAAAGGTCGGAGCACCGAAGGCGAACGGAGTGGGGAAAGCGACGATGTCGCCCTGGCCAACCTTGGAGAAGTCGGCCATGCCGGCGATGAAAGCGATGATGGTGCCGATGACCATGGCCAGCAGGATCGAGAGCCGTGAGATGGCGGCGTTGCCAACCTTGCTCAGGAGAAGAACCACGCCCATGGTGGCCGCTGCGAGTCCGATGTTGGCCATGCTGCCGTAGTTGTCGGCCTTGGCGTTGCCGCCCATGGCCCAGTTTGCCGCCACCGGCATCAGTGTGAGGCCGATGGTGGTGATCACCGTGCCGGTAACCACCGGCGGGAAGAACTTGATGATCTTGGAGAACAGGGGAGTGATGGCCAGGCCGATCAGTGATGCCACGATCACCGAGCCGAACACCGCCTGGATCCCGCCGCCGCCTTGGACGATCGCCACCATGGTGGAAACGCCGGCGAAGGAAACACCCTGGACCAGCGGGAGCTGGGAGCCGAACCAAGGAATGCCGACTGTCTGGAGGATGGTGGCCAAGCCGCCGACAAACAAGCAGGCGGCGATCAACAGGCCGATATCCTGCGAGGACATGCCTGCAGCTGCGCCGATGATCAGCGGTGGGGCAATGATTCCGCCGTACATGGTGAGCACGTGCTGGAAGCCGTAGGCGAAGGTGCTTCCGATGGAGAGGCGCTTGTCCTCGGGCCGCTGTGGCTCGTTGGACGAGGTGGTATTCGCGGGGCGGGATTTCTTCTTGATGTTCATGGCAGACTTTCTGGGTTCATGGCAGACGTCTTCGTCTGGCTAACTGTGTCTGGCTAACAAAATCTTTGAATTGTGGGGCTTTTGGGTTCGAGTTTTTGTACAGGTAATGCCTCTAAAGGGGGCGCTTAAGGGCATTACCTGTACAAAAACTCCGAAGGGGGTGCGGTTTAGCAGAAGCCGGCGATGCCGCTCCAGGCAACGGGTGCGGCGTCGATGTTTTCGCGCTGGACCGTTGCTTCGATGAGGCCGTACGGGCGATCCGCGGCGAAGAAGACCTCGTTGGGGTTGTCCAGGCCGAACGGGCTCAGGTCAACCAGGAAGTGGTGCTTGTTGGGCATGGAGAACTTGATCTCGGCAACTTCGCTGTGTGCCTCAAGGACCTTCTTGCCCATGTCGAACAGCGTCTGCTGCAGGGCGTGGGAGTAGTTCTCGGTGAAGCCTTCGAGCAGGAGTGCCTTGATGTCGTCGTAGCTCTTGTTGAAGTCCGTGCCGGCTGCATCGAGGTTGGTGTTGTAGCGCCAGCGGGCGGATACGTCGGTGGCCAGGATGCGGTCGGTGGTCTCCGGCAGTGTGGTGTACTTGTCGCGCGGGTAGCCGACAAAGCCGGACTGCGTGGTCTTGAGGACGGTCAGGTCCTTGAGGCCGGAAATCACGTGGGTAGTTGCGCCATCACGGACGACGACGGCGGTACGCACCTCTTGTCCGTTGCGGACGAAGCTGTGGTCGTGTCCCTCGCCGTGGGCCTGGATACGGTCCCAGCTGTAAGCTTCGGCTTCCCAGCGGCCGCCGGTGACCCAGTCGAAACCGCCAGTGAAGTGATCGGCGAGGCGCAGCAGGAAGGATTCCGGCGAGCCTACGCCCTCACGTGCGAATGCGTAAACAGTGTTCTTCTGGGTGTCCGTGGCGACGACGTGGCCGTTGTCCCCTTCGAGGTGTGCGGCCTGGAAATCGCCGCGCAGCTGCGAGGTGACGTTCAGGTCTTCGATGTGGTGGCGATCTGTATCCCGAGTGACCTTGACGACGCGTACTTCTGCTTTGCCGTACTGGTTTTCGCCAAGGACGATGTTGTTGCTCATGGTCATATCCCAACTTCTGTGAGGTGGAACCTACGTTCCATCAATGAAATTAAGCGCGTGTTTCCACTGCGTTTCTGGTGGAGCCGACCCAACAAAAAAGAGCCGGCATCCATGGATGCCAGCTCATTACGACCCTGCCTGCTGCTCTCAGGTTACGTGACCTACGCCACGAACTGATTCGAGAGTAGCGCATGGTTTCGGCTTGTGTATACGGGTTCCGGGAGATCGTTATGAAGCAGCCAAATGTGACCGGGGCAACTTCTTGAGGGCGGTTGCAAGGTCTTGACGGCTCGATTCCCGACTGCTTAGACTTTCCACATAACAATAAAAGATTTCCGAAGAGCGGAAACTGTGCACGAGAAAGAGGAGGAACAGATGGACTCGAAGGATACGAACAGCGTCGTGGAATTCCCGGCACCGGGTCAGGAACTGTACCTGCCCTTCGGTGCGACAGATCCGGACTTCTACATTCCGGCCGACTGCGACCGCAAAGCCGGCGGGTTCTCCCGTTGGCTCCGCGCGCTCCCGGTGTTCGGCCGGCAGCGCCCCTGATTTCCTGCATCACGGGCGCGGACTCTGCGCAACAGAGCCAACGAGGCGGGCGGTACCTGGGGAGGTGCCGCCCGCTTTGTTGTGCCCGGCCGTCTCCGCTCTCGAGACCGCGGGAAGCCTGCCAATACGCCGGAAGGTTCCCTGCGAAATGGACGTGTTCCGGCGTTTTCGCCCGCCCGCGGGATATCGGGCTGGCCCGAAAGCGGCCGCGTCACATTCCGACGGCGTGTGGCGTGAATCACGTAAGCTGGGCTGACGGCCGCCCTCCGGGTTCTTAAATGGGCCGTTGCGACCCCACTGCGGGCCGCACTTGCTGGCTCGATGGCGCCGGATATCCGTCCGCACGTGTCGTATTGCAGCAGGTCGGGCAAAGACTGACGCTCGTCATCGAGCTGTGCCGGGACATGGATCCCGGCTGATAAACCCTGCCCTGCAGGAGACAAAGAGAGCCGGGAGTGGGGATCCGGCAACGCAGCAGCTTCGTTCGCAGCTGCTACCCAAAGGAAATCAAAGTCATGAAACCCACTATTTTCACGCTCGGGGCGGTGCTCGCGTTGGCGCTCGCCGGGTGCACGGACCCGGGAACGCCCCCGCCCACCGAAAGCCCCACTGCAACGTCGACGGCGACCGGTTCGCCAACCGAGGAACCGACGGCGGAGCCAACCGTTACGCCTACGGTGACCTCGACGGCGGAGCCCACCGTTACGCCTACGGTGACCTCGACGGCGGAGCCCACGTCGACGGCGGAGCCAACCGCGGAGCCGACGTCAACCCCCTCAGTGACACCGGAGCCAACAGTCACGCCAACTCCAACCTCGGAACCAACATCAACGGCGACCCCCACCCCAACTCCTACCCCCAGCAGCGGAAATCTGGGTGCATTGGCCCGGGTTCCCTGGGATGGCGGACCGACGTATTGGTCGAAATTCCCTGGAGCCGCCAAACTGAACAACCCGAACCTGTTCCCGGTATCGGTCTGGTATGGGAAACCTGATCACGCGGCGGCCCTGAAAGATCTAGGCGTGAACGTGTTCTTCAATACTGAGCACGACGGATCGGCAGTCTCAAAGGTCACGAGCACCGGAATGTTGGCCATCCTCAACTCGGAGTGGAGTCGCTCAGATGCCGGCAATGATCCTGGGGTTATCGGCTGGTCCGGAGGGGACGAATGCGACATGGGTCTGGGATGCTCAGGTAGCAACACGAATGAGAACTATGCCGACATGAAGCGGCAGATCGACGCCTTCCGGGCTTATGGGGATGGCCGGGCCATGTTCGCGAATTACTCCAAGGGTATCCTCGGCTCCTTCTGGGCGTTGGGGACCATGGATGACTTCCTGGCGGTGGTGGACGCCGCGAGCGTGGACAACTATTCGTACACCTCCCCGCATGTTGCCTATGAGTTTGGGAGGTCCCCATCCTGGCCATCCGGCGCAAACGTTGCCACTGCCGCCTCCTATGGGTGGCAGGTAGACCGCATGCGGACCTACCAGGCTTCACCGGGTGTCCATCCGAACTGGATCTTTGTCGAATCGGCCCGTCCGTATCTTTCAGAGGCCGGGGCACGCACCATTACGCCCGAGCAGATGGAAGGCGCCATGTGGTCCGGCATCATCCATGAGGCGCATGGGATCAGCATCTTCCAGCACAACAACGATTCGCAGTTCGGCAACTATTCGCTGGTGGATATCCCAGCTGACCGTAGGGCAAAGATCAAGGCTGCCCTGGGTCGTGTCCAGGCGCTCGCTCCAGTCCTCAACACACAGAGCTATGTGTGGGACGCCGGCGTTCCAGGTGTGGACACCATGCTCAAAGCCAAAGACGGCAGTGCCTACCTCTTTGCAGGCATCGGGTTGAAAGGTACCACTGGGTCCAAGACCTTCACCCTGCCTGCAGGAATCACCGGCACGCAGGTGGAGGTTGTGGGCGAAAATCGGACGATCCCGGTCCAGGGCGGCAAGTTCACGGATTCGTTCGCGAACGAGTACACCCACCACATCTACAAGATCACCATCTAGCCGGCCGCGTCGACGCTGGAGATCGACGCGACCCAACAGCGAGATCGCTGGAAAGCTGCGAAACCGCCGGAACGTTCCCTGCGAGATGGGCGCGTTCCGGCGCTTTCGCGTGAAGACTACCCGGCCACCAGCTTCCGCGCCGCCGCAGAGTGCTCCGCGATGAGCCCAGCGACGTCCAGATCAGGAATCGCCCCGTCGACAACGCGCCACGAACCTCCGACCATCACCCGGTCGGCCCGGTCGGCGCCGCAGAGCAACAGGGCGGCAACGGGATCGTGGCTTCCGGAGAAGCGCAGGGAATCGAGCTTGAACAGGGCCAAGTCAGCCTGCAGGCCGGGAGCCAGCTGCCCGATGTCCGAGCGCCCAAGCACTGCGGCAGAACCACGAGTTGCCCAGCCAAGTGCGCGCGAGACAGGAACCGATGCGCCGTAGCGAAGCCTTTGCAGGTACAGGGCCTGCCGCGCCTCGAGGATCATGTTCGAAGCATCGTTCGACGCCGATCCATCAACACCCAGCCCCACTGGGACACCCGCTGCCTCAAGTTCCAGGACGCGCGCTGTTCCGCTTGCCAACCTCATGTTGGAGGTTGGGCAATGCGCGACGGCGGTGCCCGCGGCTCCCAGCCTGGCGATCTCCTCGTCGTTGAAATGGATTCCGTGGCCCAGCCAGGTCCGGGACCCGAGCCAGCCAACCGATTCCAGGTAATCCACGGTCCGCAGGCCAAACATGGACCGGCAGAAGTCTTCCTCGTCAATGGTTTCGGCCAAGTGGGTGTGCAGCCGGACGTCGTACCGTTCGGCCATGACCGCGGATTCGGCCATGATTTCCTTGGTCACGGAAAACGGCGAGCAAGGAGCCAGTGCGATCTGGACGGAAGCGCCGGGACCCGTTTCGTGGTAGGTACGAATCAGCCGCTCGCTGTCCGTAAGGATCGCCTCAGGTGACTGGACCGTGGTCCGGGGCGGCAGCCCGCCGTCGTCCTCTCCCAAGGTCATGGAGCCGCGCGTCAGGGTGGCCCGCATCCCCATGGAGCGGACGGCGGCGACCTCGATGTCGATCGCGTCCTCCATGCCATCCGGGAAGAGGTAGTGGTGGTCGGCGGCGGTGGTGCACCCGGACAACAGGAGTTCCGCCAGGGCAACCTGCACTGCGAGCTCCAGGCTGCGGGGGGTCAGCCGCGCCCACACCGGGTAGAGGTTCTGCAGCCAAGGGAAGAGCGGTGCGTCGGCCACCGGTCCCCAAGCGCGGGTGAGCGTTTGGTAGAAGTGGTGATGGGTGTTGATGAGCCCCGGCAACACCACGTGCGCAGAGGCATCGAACTCGGTGCAGGGAACCGTTGGGCGAGCGCCCGATGGTACGAGTTCCAGAATGGTGCCGGACTCGGAAACCACCAACCCGTTGCCGGCATCGAGGTCGTTTGCGGTGAAGATTCCCAGTGGGTTCTTGATCCAAAGCATGCGCAGGTTCCTTGTCTGGTCGGCATGTATGCGTTCCAGCTCAGTTAGGCCCTGTCTGCTGATCCAGGCGCCGGTCGCCAGAAAGGCGCCGGTCCAGAAAGAGTAGGATGCTCGACGGCGGCAGTCAACGCCCGCAGCCGGTCACATTTGGCCACCACACAGTTGGGTTAGCTAATTTCGTATGACGAAATAAAGTTTTCAAAAAACTATGGCGCGGCTCACAAACGTGGTGCTACGCTCTAACTGCCAAAGGCGGGCACCCGGACTTCGGGAAGCTATCTACCAGGCGCAACTTAACCTTCAACGCACATGCTGAAGCCTGGTAACCAAGCTAACTGGAGCTCTATTTGCAGCGCCCCCCAACGGTCACCCGGCTTCCACAGCACTAAGGAAGTCGCAACATGAGTACAACCGTCACGGCCGAGCAATTCCTGGCCACCTCCATTGAGCTGGCAACAGCCAATGTCCTGAACAGTGGAGGCCCGTTCGGCGCCGTCATTGTCACCGCGGACGGACGAGCCTTCGAAGGCGTCAACCGCGTCACCGCCACGAACGATCCCACAGCCCACGCAGAAGTCACGGCCATCCGTAACGCCTGCCGCGAACTGGGAACCTTCGACCTCAGCGGAGCAACCCTCTACACCAGCTGCGAGCCATGCCCCATGTGCCTGGCTTCCGCGCTGTGGGCACGCGTCGACCGCGTGTTCTTTGCCGCAGACCGTCACGACGCCGCATCCGTTGGCTTCGATGACGCCGTCTTCTACGAGTACTTCGAGAACAACAACCGGGACGCGCTGATGCCGGTAGCCAAGCTGGAACTGGGCGACCCCCAGGCTCCGGAGGCCCTCCAGCCGTTCAACACATGGAACACGCTTGATTCCAGGATTGACTACTAGGGCCCGGTGGCTGACATGGAAATCCTGGATACCGCAGATAGGCGGAACCCTGCTGAAAAGCAGACAGCAGCTGAAAAGCAGGCTGCGCTCTTCCCCAACGGGGACAACGGCGCAGAGCCCACGGCAGCAAAGCACACGGCAAACGCCCTCGCCAACGGCAACGGCCAGAAGCCTCCTCACTTCCTGGACAAGTTCTTCCAGATCACCAAGCGCGGCTCAACGCTGGCCCGGGAATTCCGAGGCGGCCTGGTCACCTTCTTCACCATGGCATACATCGTGATCCTGAACCCGCTGATCCTGGGCGGGTTCTCCGCAGAGAACGCACCCACGGATGTGGCAGGTGGTTGGCTCTCGGCAGCACAGGTTGGCGCCGTCACGGGCCTGACCGCCGGCGTCATGACCATCGTCTTCGGCCTGGTCGCCAACCTTCCCTTCGGCCTGGCAGCAGGCTTGGGCATCAACTCCTTCCTGGCTGTCGCCGTGATCCAGGAGGTCACATGGCCCGAAGCCATGGGCCTGGTGGTCATCAACGGCATCCTGATCGTCCTCTTCGGAGCCACGGGCGCCCGGACGGCGATCTTCAAGGCAGTACCGAAGGAACTCAAGGCCGCCATCACAGTCGGCATCGGCCTGTTCATCGCCTTCATCGGCTTCGTGGACTCCGGCTTCGTCCGTCCCACCAAGGGCGGCCCGCCGGTCCAGCTGGGCAACGATGGATCCATCACCTCCATCCCCACCCTTGTCTTCATTGTCGGCTTGCTGGTCATGGGTATCCTCGTGGCACGCAAGATCCAGGGCGGCCTGCTGATCGGCATCGTCGCTACGACCGTCCTCGCCGCTGTTGCCGAGGCCGTGTTCCGGATCGGTCCGGGCACCGCCGACAACCCCGGCGGCTGGCACCTCAACACGCCGGTGCTCTCCGGCCAGTTGGTGTCCGTTCCGGACCTGAGCCTGGTGGGCCAGTTCGACCTCTTTGGCTCATTCGCCCGGATCGGTGGACTCGCTGCCACAATGTTGGTCTTCACCTTGGTGTTCACCAACTTCTTCGACGCCATGGGCACCATGACCGGCCTGGCCAAGAGCGCAGGCGTGGCCCACAAGGACGGCACGTTCCCCAAGCTGAAGTCCGCGTTCATCGTCGAGGGCATGGGTGCAGTGGTGGGTGGCGCAACCTCGGGCTCGTCCAATACCGTCTACATCGACTCGGCTGCGGGCATTGGTGAAGGCGCCCGCACGGGCCTGGCCTCCGTCGTCACGGGTGTGCTGTTCCTGGGGTCGATGTTCTTCACCCCGCTGACCTCCGTGGTTCCGCTCGAAGTTGCAGCCGCAGCGCTGGTGGTGGTGGGCGCAATGATGATGGCACAGATCCGCGAGATCAAATTCACCAAGTTCGCGATCGCCCTCCCGGCCTTCCTGACCATCGTCACGATGCCCCTGACGTACTCCATCGCCAACGGCATCGGCGTCGGCTTCATCTCCTTCGCCGTGGTCAATGCGGCATCGGGGAAGGCCAAGAAAGTCCATCCGCTCATGTGGGCGGTCACGGCGGGCTTCATCATCTACTTCGCCCGCGGGCCCATCAATGCACTGATGGGGATCTGACAGCCCACCGAACCCCGCGCCGGCGGGTCCCTTCCGGCACTCTGATCGGCGGTCCGTCGGACCCACCGCACGAATAGGCGTCCGTCGTCGTGGTCCCTTTAACCGGGCACGACGGCGGGCGGCGGCCGGGTGCCGACGCTCCGTCAGGGAACGGGGGCAGGGAGATGAAGCCCTTGCCCCCGTTCCTATGAACTCTCAGTTCCTATGGAATCTCAGTTCCCATGAACTCTTATCGAATTGCCGCGACTACCCCTCAACACCCTCTGCGAATGAGAACATGGGGCAAGATCGCGCACTGCTCCGGCCGGGCCATCCCTGCCGGGACACCTGGAAAAAGGACGTGTTGCCATGCTGGATCTGATGCCTTCACTGGGCGGCTGGCGGCCTGCGGTCTCCGGCCAACGCTTGGCGGTGGCCACGATCGTGGGCAGTGGGGGCTCCGTGCCGCGGCCCCTGGGGACCTCGATGATGGTCTCCGAAAACGGGGATATCCTGGGCAGTTTGTCCGGTGGTTGCGTCGAGGGCGCCGTCGTGGAAGCTGCCTTGGAAGCCATGCGCGACGGCGGTCCGCGCCTTGAGTCCTACGGCTACAGTGCCGAGGACGCATTCGCCGTCGGACTTACCTGCGGTGGCGAGCTGGAAGTCCACATCCAGCCCTTCGGTGCCGGAGCGCCCGAACTTGCCGCTTTCGCCGGGCCGGAACGTCCTGCGGCCCTGATCCGCCGGCTCGATGCCGGGGGAGGGGTCATGGTGGTCGATGATCCTGTGCGCTTCCGGGCCATGGAATCCGAGGAACTGGCTGTCCTGGTGGGCGACCATCCCTCCACACTCTTTGCGGCCGCCGCTCAGATTGAGCCGCTGCTCCAAGGTGGCCGCGCCGGCCTGGTCCGCCTGGCTCCTCCCGAGGGCTGCATTGATGGCTGGGTCACCAAGGAAAGGCTGGCCGCCCCGCCTCGTGAAGAGGAGGAACCGCAACCCATCACACTGTTCGTGGAGAGCCGTCTGCCAGCGGCACGCATGCTGATTTTCGGAGCGAACGACTTTGGCGCGGCGTTGCTCCCTGCCGGCCAGCTCCTTGGCTACAACGTGACTGTCTGCGATGCGCGGCCCGCGTTCGCCTCCCAAACCCGTTTCGCAGCTGCGGACCAGGTGGTCACCGACTGGCCGCACCGTTATCTGGAGGCCGAAGCCGCTGCCGGTCGCCTCGATTCCAGGGCGGTGGTGTGCGTCCTCACCCACGATCCCAAATTCGACATCCCGTTGCTCAAGTCCGCCCTCCGGCTGAGCCTCTCCTACGTCGGGGCCATGGGTTCACGTCGCAGCCACCGGCAAAGGGTGGACGCCCTCGTCGAGGCAGGAACTCCCGCCGAGTACTTGGAACGGCTGCATTCGCCCATTGGACTGGACCTTGGCGCGGTAACTCCCGCCGAAGTGGCGGTCTCCATCACTGCCGAGATCATCGCGGAGCGGGGCGCAGGCGCCAAGACCAGCGGCTTTCCGTCCCTGCGGGACAGCACCGGCCCGATTCACCCAGCACCCCAACACCTCACCCAGGAGGACCCATGGACATGAACACCATCGAGGCCGTGGTCCCCACCACGGACCCGGCTCAATGGCGCGACGGCGATGCCTGGCTAGCCGGCGGAACGGTCCTTTTCTCCTATGGAAGCACCGTCCTCAAGCGGCTCCTGGACCTTGGCCGCGCAGAATGGCCCGCCATCACCGTCACTGATGAAGGCATCGAACTTGCCGCAACCTGCACTGTGGCGGAGCTCTACGCCCTGCCTGACTCTGCCGAAGTGGCCCACCGCGAGTGGCCCGGACTGGCCTTGATCCGTCCCAGCTGCGACTCCTTCGTGGCCTCCTTCAAGGTCTGGAACATGTCCACGGTGGGCGGGAACATCTGCACGTCACTTCCTGCAGGACCCATGACCTCGCTGTGCGCCGGTTTGGACGGCGTCGCCACGATTCTCAGCCCTGATGGCACCAGCCGCACCGTCCCGGTTGCGGACTTCGTAACCGGCGACATGGAGAACGTCCTGGCTCCGGGAGAGTTGCTTCGCAGCATCCACCTTCCTGCCGAGGCACTGTCAGCCCGGGTGGCCTTCCGCCGACTTTCCCTGAGCAACCTCGGACGCTCCGGCGTGCTCCTGATTGGCCGGCTGGATCCCGTCTTCGGCCTGGTCATCACGGTCACCGCGTCCACCAAGCGGCCGGTGCAGCTGAGGTTCGCCGCGGACGAGGTTCCGGACGCTGCCACCTTGGCGGCCGCCGTCGAACATTCCATCCCGCAGGAGCTGTACCACGACGACATCCACGGTCTTCCAGCGTGGCGTCGGGACATGACCGTGAAGCTCGCCGAGGAGATCCGGGCGGAGCTGCTGGATGAATCGATGACCGTGTCCGGCGATTTCTGGCCGCCGCACGCCACCTCGCCCCAGCCGTCCACGCAACCCGAAACTCCAGGCACCCAGAAGGAGGCCTCCCATGGCAATTGAGATCAACGGCGCTGCCTCGCAGGCCACACCCCGCCCCGGCCAATGCCTGCGCACGTTCCTCCGCGAGCAGGGCAACTTCGGCGTCAAGAAGGGCTGCGACGGCGGTGACTGCGGCGCGTGCACCGTGCACGTCGATGGCACGCCGGTCCACAGCTGCATCTACCCGGCTGTTCGCGCCGAGGGCAAAGCCGTCACCACCATCGAGGGCCTCGCGACCGCTGACGGCCTGCACCCTGTGCAGGAGCAGTTCCTGGAGGCGCAGGGCTTCCAATGCGGATTCTGCACTGCCGGGATGATGATGACCGCAGCGACGTTCGACGACGAACAACGCGCCAACCTGCCGCGCAACCTCAAGGGCAACCTGTGCCGCTGCACCGGGTACCGCTCGATAGCCGACGCCGTATGCGGGCATGGTGGCGACCACCAGCATGGTGAAGATCAAGGCGCAGGCCAGCTCGGTGACAACGTCCCCGCACCCGCCGGCCAGGCCGTGGTCACCGGCACCGCCCGTTACTCACTGGATGTGCCGTCTGAGCAGCTGCCGGGCCTGTTGCACATGAAACTCCTGCGTTCGCCGCACCCGCATGCACGCATCGTGTCCATCGACAAGGCTCCCGCATTGGCCGTTCCGGGCGTGGTGGCGGTGTTCACCCACGAGGATGCCCCGCAGCAGCTGTTCTCCACGGCCCAACACGAGAACTACACCGACGATCCCGACGACACCCGGGTGCTGGACGACGTCGTGCGGTTCATTGGGCAACGGGTTGCAGCCGTGGTGGCCGAATCGGTCGGAGCCGCGGAAGCAGGGGCCCGGGCGCTGGAGGTCCAGTACGAGCTCCTGGAACCCGTGTTCACTCCGCAGGAGGCCATTCTTCCCGGTGCGCCTGCGATCCACGGCGAGAAGGATGGAGTGTTCTCCCGCATTTCGCGGCCGTTGCAGAACGTCGTGGCCGAGGTCCATGCTGAACTGGGCAGCGTGGAAGACGGATTCGCGGCTGCCGACTTCATCCATGAACACACGTACCAGACGCAGCGTGTGCAGCACGTAGCCATGGAAACGCATGCCTCCATCGCCTGGGTGGACGAGGACGGCCGCCTGATGGTCCGTTCGTCCACGCAGGTTCCGTTCCTGGTGAAGCGTACGCTGAGCCGGCTGTTCAACCTGGCCCCCGAGACCATCCGTGTAGTAGCCGGGCGGGTTGGCGGCGGTTTTGGCGGCAAGCAGGAAGTCCTGACCGAGGACCTGGCAGCATTGGCCGCGTTGGTCCTTCGCAGGCCCGTGCAGCTGGAGTTCACCCGGACCGAGCAATTCACCGCCACCACCACCCGGCACCCTTTCACCATTCACCTCAAGGCCGGTGCCACCAAGGACGGTTACCTCAGTGCCCTGCAACTGAACGTCCTCACCAATACCGGTGCCTATGGAAACCACGCTCCCGGCGTGATGTTCCACGGTTGTGGTGAGTCGTTGGCCGTCTACAAGTGCGTCAACAAGAAAGTGGACGCCCACGCGGTGTACACCAACACGGTTCCCGCCGGCGCCTTCCGTGGGTATGGATTGAGCCAGATGATCTTCGCCATCGAGTCGGCCATTGATGAGCTGGCCATCGGGATCGGCATGGATCCGTTGGAGTTCCGGCTCAAGAACATGGTCCGGCCCGGCGACCATATGCTCTCCACCACTCCCGAGCCCGAAGAAGACGTGCACTACGGAAGCTACGGCCTGGACCAGTGCGTGGCCTTGGTTCGGGACGCTTTGGACCGCGGCAAGGAACGCTACCGTGCCGCTGGCCTGGATGACCTCGGCCCGGAGTGGGTGGTGGGGGAGGGCTCGGCCCTGTCCATGATCGACACCGTCCCGCCGCGCGGCCACTTCGCCCACACCCGGGTGAGCCTGGAAGCGGACGGAAGGTTCGCCGTCGACGTCGGTACTGCCGAATTCGGGAACGGCACCACCACCGTGCACGCGCAGCTGGCTGCCACCGCGCTGGGGACCACTGCCTACAAGATCCTGGTGCGGCAGTCGGACACCGACCTTGTGGAGCACGATACCGGCGCGTTCGGCTCGGCCGGCACTGTGGTCGCGGGCAAGGCGACACTCGGTGCGGCGCTGGAGCTGGCCACCCGCATCCAAACCGTCGCCGCGTCACTCACCGGCGTTCCCTTGGCGGAGTGCCGTTTGGTGGACGGGGCGGTTAAGTGCAGTGACCGCTTGGTGCCGCTGAAGGAAATCGTCGACGCCGCCAGGCTCCAAGGCGTCCGGCTCGCCACGGACGGAAACTGGGGAGGAACGCCGCGCTCTGTCGCGTTCAACGTTCACGGCTTCCGCGTTGCCGTTAATACGGGCACGGGCGAGCTGCGGATCCTGCAGAGCGTGCAGGCGGCCGACGCCGGAGTCGTGGTGAATCCGCGGCAATGCCGGGGCCAGATCGAGGGCGGTATTGCGCAGGCCCTGGGCGCGACCCTGTACGAGGAAGTCAAAGTGGACGACGCCGGCCGGGTCACCACGGACATCCTGCGGCAGTATCACATTCCGTCGTTCGCGGACGTGCCCCGGAGCGAGGTCTATTTCGCCAAGACCAACGACTCCACCGGACCCTTGGGCGCCAAGTCCATGAGCGAGAGCCCCTTCAACCCGGTGGCTCCCGCGCTGGCCAACGCCATCCGTAACGCCACGGGCATCCGCTTCGGCGAGCTCCCCATTGCCAGGGACAAGATCTACCTGGCCCTCCGCGACCGCACCCTCATCCCCAACTGAGTAACAGCACATGTCGCAATGGGCGCTCATTGCGACATGTGCTGTTACCTACTTGGGCTACAGGGGGAGCTCCATGAACACGCTGTTCGGGTCCAGGGTGTAGTCGGCGAAAGGAGCGCACTCCATGAAACCGTGCTTGGCGTACAAACGCCGGGCCGGAGCGAAGTAGTCCTCGGTTCCCGTTTCCAGGGCCAGCCGTTCGTAACCCCGGTTCCTGGCTTCGGCCACAATGTGCTTCAACAACAGTGTTGCCACACCCCGCCCACGTGCCTCCGTGGTGGTGCGCATCGATTTCAGCTCCGCCTCGCCCGGTGCGCCGAGCACCTTCAACGCGCCGCAGCCCAGCAGGACGCCGTCCTCCCGGGCCGTCCAAAACGTGATCGACTCATGGGACAACGCAGAGTGGTCCAAGGCATGCACGCTCTCCGCGGGCGATGTCGCGAACATGTCAGCCAAATGCTCGCTGAGGAGGGCGTGGACGTCGGGGCGTGCGGGATCGTCGGGCTCAATGCGGATCATGAACCCGAATTTACCCGGTTCACATTTCCAACAAGTGAAGCTGGTCTTTCGTATCCAGGTCCTCGCCCGAGCACAGGTCGCTGCAGTCCACCAGATCCACCAACCCCGGATGCGCTTTGAGGAACGAACGCGCGCCGGTATCGCCATGGGCCGCTGCCGCCGCTTGGGAGCGGAGTTCGACGTCGAAAATCACCGGGTGCCTCCGCTTCAGGCGGCCCGACTCATCAGGGTATGCGGCTGCGGTGACCCGTCCCGGACGGTGACTGCCCAGCAGCCTGCTCACCGCCGTCGGGGTTAGTCCTGGCTGGTCCACCAAAGCCACCATGATGCTGTTGCCCGCGGCTGCGGCGTCGATGCCCGCGCGGAAGGAACCGGCCATGCCCTTGGCCCAGTCCGAATTTTCCACCACGTTGTAGGCGCCCAGTTCGGTGCTGCTTCGGACACGGTCGGCCTCCGCGCCGAGTACCACCACAACTTCGCTGCAGCCGCCGTCGAACAGGGTGTCGGCCAGGACTTCCACCAGCGTCCGGGCGCGGTAGGGCAACAACGCCTTGGGCCCGCGGCCCAAGCGTGTGCCGGCGCCCGCAGCGAGCAGGACGCCCGTGGTGGGCGCCGTGCCGGTCTGAGTCATATCCTCACCATACGCGCGGGGGTCCATGCGGTCTCTAGCTCCAAGCCGTCTTTCCATTTGATCTACCTATATCGGTTGCAAACTACTGCTGAGTAGGCCTTTTGAGCCCGTGAAATGGCCGTTATGGTCGATGTGGAGTTATGAAGTCAGCTCGACGACGCAACGACGCGTGAAAGAACAGGGGACATGGCGGGCACTTTCGAAATTCTCAAGGCGGGGACCAATTCATTCCGCTTCCGGCTTACAGCAGACGACGGCACGGTAGTGGCAGTATCGCCGCAATTTCCCAACCTGAAGGCAGTGGTGGCCGGCATTAATGCAGTCCGCGAGAATGCCGCAACGGGTTTCGTAGTCGATCGACGGAATCTGGGCACCTGAGGGATGTCCGCGCGTGCAACGACAAGTGGCGGCAGTGTTCATGAAGAACACTGCCGCCACCGTCGTTAAGGGGACTAGGCGTCGCCGCCCGCGCCACCGGTGGTGCCGGCGTTTACGTCCAGCAATTTGTAGCGGTCAATGGCGTACGACGGCGCGCCCTCCTCGACCTCGCCCCTCGCCGCCAGCATCTGGAGGGTTTTGGTGACGATGGAGTGGGTGTCGTTTTTGAAGTAGCGGCGGGCGGCTTGGCGGGTGTCGGAGAAGCCGAAGCCGTCTGCTCCGAGGGAGGCGAAGTCGTTGGGGATGTATTGGCGGATTTGGTCGGGGACGGCTTTCATGTAGTCGGAGACGGCGATGACGGGTCCGTGGTGGCCGGTGAGTTGTTCGGTGATGAACGGGGTCCGTGCGGGTTGGCCGGGGTTGAGGAAGGCGTGGTCGTCGGCGTCGAGTCCGTCGCGTCGGAGTTCGTTCCAGGAGGTGACGGACCAGACGGTCGCGGCGACGCCCCAGTCCTCGTTGAGGATTCGTGCGGCGTCCAGGGCCCAGGGTACGGAGACGCCGGAGGCGAGGATTTGTGCGGTGGGCCGGTTGGTGTCTCCTTCGGGGGCGTCTGCGAGTTTGTAGATGCCTTTGAGGAGTCCGTTGGTGTCGAGGTTGTCGGGTTCGGCGGGTTGGGTGATGGGTTCGTTGTAGACGGTGAGGTAGAACATTACGTTCTTATCCTCGGAGTGTTCGCCGTACATGGTTTCGAGGCCGTGGCGGATGATGTGGCCGATTTCGTAGCCGTAGGCGGGGTCGTAGGTGCGGACGGCGGGGTTGGTGGAGGCCAGGATGGGGGAGTGTCCGTCGGCGTGTTGGAGTCCTTCGCCGGTGAGGGTGGTCCGTCCTGCGGTGGCGCCGATGATGAATCCGCGGGTCATTTGGTCTGCTGCGGCCCAGAACGAGTCGCCGGTGCGTTGGAAGCCGAACATGGAGTAGAAGACGTAGAT